>JAADEV010000003.1 GCA_013153295.1 Aquificota bacterium
TATATTTAATCTATTTATAAGATAATCTAAATTTTTAACAAGTTTTTTTGTATAAGCCATTGATGGTATTACTTTTTTTTGAGTTAAAGTTGCAAAAACAGGTATAAAAGGAACTTTATGGAAATATCCACCTACGTTTATAATAATTTCGTCTTTTTTAAGATAATCTATAGCTTCTATTAATGCAGGTTTTTCTGCTAAGGGACTATCCCCTGCAACATCTATAACTATATCAAACTGTTCTTTTTTCAGCTCGTCCTTTGAAACAGCCTTTAAGCCAGATTTCTCCGCCTTTTCCATTCTGGTTTCCAGTATATCGTTTATATAAACATCTCTTGTTATTAATGTTTGCCACACAGATGCTACAGATACACCTACCGCCCCAGCCCCAAGGACAAGCACCTTACTGTTTTTATCTACCTTCTTTATCTTGGTGTAAACATCTATTGTGTTAAGTCCCACCAGTAGAGGCTCTATAAATGTTAAAAGTGTTCTATCCTCAACAGGGTATATATTTTCTACATTTACTACCGAGTATTCTGCAAATCCTCCGTCAAGTCCAACTAAGCCGTGGTAGGCGATTTTATCACATAGGTTTTCCCTTCCTGTTTTACAGTATATACACTCCCCACAGCTAACAAGTGGAAGGACTGCCACCTGTTTACCTACAAGTGAAGGGTCTACACCTTCACCTACTTCCTCTATTACTCCACCGTATTCTTGCGATGGTATTAGGGGAATACTTTTTCCTGTTAGTGGGTGTGGTTCTTTGTTTATTAGGAGGGGTCCTTCAAGGAACTCATTGACCTGTGTCTGACTTAAACCTGCATCAGACACTTTAATTAGAACCTGTCCAGCCTTTGGGGTGGGCTTCTCCACCTCGGACAGTTGTATGTTCCGTCTTCCTTTGTAAAGAAGGGCTTTCATTGAGGCACTGTATCTCCTTTTATATTGGTAGACACATAACTTTTTTTACCTCCAGCTTTCCTCCTTAACCACCTGCACCAGATACTTTACCTTTTCCATATCCATATCAGGCATAAGTCCGTGTCCCAGATTGAATATATGCCCAGTATCCTTTCCCCATTTATCCAGTATCTCTAACGCCTTTTTCCTGATTACCCCTTTGTCGGCGTAAAGGACAGTTGGGTCTAAATTACCTTGTATAGCAAACTGCCCTTTTACCATTTCCTTTGCCTTGCCGATGTCCATCATCCAATCTATACCGTAAACATCAGCCCCCGAGGTAATCATATACTCAAAAAAGCCAGCTACCCCTTTAGTAAAATGGATAACAGGCTGGTCTTCCCTTCTTATTCCCTTTATTATTTTATTTATCGGCGGAAGTGCAAATTCTTTATAGTCTTCAGGTGATAAATAACCACCCCAGCTATCAAATATCTGGACAGCATCAGCTCCACTTTCTATCTGAAAGTTTAGATACAGGATAAGCATATCCGCCAGTTTATCTAAAAGCTCTTTAAAGGCATCTGGATAGTTATACATAAAAGCCTTTGCCTTTTTAAAATCCTTTGATGTTCTACCTTCTATCATATAAGCCGCCAGTGTAAAAGGTGCGCCACAAAAACCGATGGTAGGTAGTTCCCTGTTGGAAGCCCTGTTAACCCCTTTGATTATCTCCCCTACGAACCAGACCTGACTTTGGTCAAAGGGCTTTAGCTTAAGTATATCCTCCGGTGTGTTTATAGGGTTTTTAAATACAGGTCCTTCCCCTTCCCTAAATTCAAACTCAACACCTACAGCCTCAAGTGGTGTAAGTATGTCTGAGAAGATAATAAGGGCGTCAACCCCAAGGAGGTCTTTAGGTAGTAGTGTGGCTTTTACAGATAAATCTACATTTTTGTAAAAGGATATAAAGTCCCCTGCTTCCTTTCTAAGCTGTTGATACTGGGGCATATACCTGCCAGCCTGTCGCATAAGCCAGATAGGTGTCCTCTCCACAGGCTCCCTACGGCAGGCTCTTAAAAACAGGTCATTAACAGGTTTATCCATACCACTCTCCTTATTCTAAACTGTATACTGTTTCTATAATATCAAAGTTGCCCCAGTAATACATATTCCTACTCTACATAAGATAGGTCTAATTTTTTCAGGTCTTCGTCTACCTTTTCTATTTTTACGTTTATTTTGTCCCCTAAGCGGAATTCCCTATCCTTTCCTACTAACTTTTGGTTCAGCTCATCATACTTGAATTTGCCCGGTAGGGAGGCTATTGGTATAAGCCCTTCTATAAGGTATCTGTTTAACTCCACAAACAGACCAAAGGACATAACCCCTGTTATGATACCTTCAAACACTTCCCCTATATGGCTTGATAGTATTCTCAGCTTGAGTATATCAAGGGCGTCCCTTTCTGCGTCATCTGCCACCCTTTCCATTTTGGAACACTGTTTGGCAACCTCTTCCAGTTTGTTTGGTAGTGTTTCAAGCTCTTTCTTCTTAAATTTGTTTTTCAGGTCTTTTTTAAGTAATCTGTGGACTGTAATATCTGCGTATCTCCTAATAGGTGATGTAAAGTGGGTATAACAGTCTGAGGCAAGTCCAAAGTGTCCTATATTCTCAACTGTGTATTTAGCCTGTTTCATTGTTCTTAAAGCCATAAACCTTACAAGTGTTTCCTCAGGTGTGCCGGCTACCTTTTCTAATATTTTTTGGATAAATTTAGGGGTTATCTTTTCTGGGTAGGATACATCGTATCCCAGACCTGCTACTAAGTCTACAAACCTTATTACCTTATCAAGGTCTGGTTTTTCGTGGGTTCTGTATAAAAACGGCAGGTTCTTTTTAAACATATGCCTTGCTACAGTTTCATTGGCAATAATCATAAACTCTTCTATTATTCTGTGTGCCAGATGTCTTTCGTATGGGACAACATCGTAGGGGTCTCCTGTTTCTGTAAATAGTATCTGGCTTTCTGGCATATCAAAGTCTATACTACCCCTTTTCTCCTTTGCCTTCATAAGTATCTTTGCTAACTTCTCCATATCCCTGAGGGGCTTAACCAGATGTGGGTATTTTGCTTCAAGTGGAGGGTCTCCTATTATCAGTCTAAGGGCTTCGTCGTAGGTTAGTTTGGCTTTGCTTATTATTACACTTTCGTATATATCATACTCTACAACCTTACCAGCTCTGTTTATAAGCATTTCACAGGTGAAGGTGTATTTCTTTTCGTTTGGTCTGAGGGAACAAAGCTGTGATGCAAGTCTCTCAGGTAGCATATGTAATGCCTGCTCAGGGAGGTAGTATGTGTTGCCCCTTTGGAAAGCCTCCCTATCTATTGCCGAACCTTCCTTTACATAGTGGGACACATCTGCTATATGGACAAAAAGTCTATACATATTACCTTCTTTCTGTATAGCTACTGCGTCGTCGTGGTCTCTGGCAGATGGGGGGTCTATTGTGAAACATATCTGGTCTGTAAGGTCTCTTCTGTTTTTTGTTCTCCTAACTACGGAAGGTAGTTTTTCAGCCTCCTCTATAGCCTCAGGTGAATGCTCTGTAGGTAGGTTATACTTTCTGGCTACAATCTCTGCCACTGTAGCTGTGTTTTTAGTTTTACCTAAAACCTTTATTATTCTGCCTTTACCCCTTACCCTCGGTGCAGGATACTGGGTAATCTCTATTACCACATATGTGCCTTCTTCCAGTTTGTATTTTTTAACTTCCTTTTTTGTTATATAGATTTTGTGGGGTATTACTGTATCTGACAGTAGGACATAGTGTCCTGTTTTGTCTTTGTAGTATCTACCTACTGCTGTTTTTATTGCCCTTTCTATAACTTTTATAACTTTAGCTTCATCTTTTTTCTTTCTTTTTACAGGTTTTGCAAGGACTATATCACCGTCAAATAGGTATTTCATCTGTGGTGGTGGTATAAATAAATCCTCAACCCCATCTCCTACAATAAGGAAACCATATCCACTTGGGTGGGCTTCAACCCTACCTTCAAGTAGTGTTTCTTCCCCTTCGTCCCACTGGGCGAGTATATACTTTCCTTTCTGGTATTTGATTATTTTTTTCTTCTGTAGTTTTTTCAGTAGCTTCCTAAGGGCTTTTTTTTCAGACTTTGGAACACCTAACTTTCTTAAAAGCATCTTAAAGTAAACAGGCTTTCCCCTGTTTTTAAGAAAGTTAACTATATCCTTCTCTGTTATCTGCATAGCGTTTACCTGCTTTTTAGGTTTTATCTAATTAAATATTAAAGTATTTCTTTAAAAATAGATACACCTTTTTCTATCTCTTCCTTTGTTATTATTAGCGGTGGTAAAAATCTAACTGTGTTGCCCCCTGCCGTCCCTATGATTAAGCCTTTTTCAAGGGCTTTTTTAACAACTTCCTGTGCTTTTTTATCTTCAGGTAGGGATACACCGACCATAAGCCCTTTACCCCTTGGCGATAGTCCAAGCTCCTTTAGTTTGTTAAATAAAAACCTGCCGTTTTCTTCTACATTTGAGAGGAATTCCGATTTAGATACCTCCTGTAGGACGACTTTGGAGGCTACCATTGACAGGTAGTTTCCCCCGAATGTTGAACCGTGTGTTCCCGGTGTGAAACTTTTTGCTATCTCTTCCTTTGTAAGAACTGCCCCTACAGGGACACCTCCACCAAGTCCCTTTGCCAGTGTTATTATGTCTGGGCATATATTGTAATGCTGGTATGCAAACAGCTTACCTGTCCTACCTATTCCTGTTTGGACTTCGTCTGCTACTATAAGTAGGTTTTTCTCCTTTGCTATCTCCTGTATAGTCTGTAAAAATTGTGGGTCTATAGGGTTTACCCCACCTTCCCCTTGTATAAACTCAAACATAATAGCCCCTGTGTTTGGGGTTATAGCCTCTTTTAGGGCTTTTATATCGTTAAACGGGGCGTATTTTATTCCCTGTAGCAGTGGTTTAAAGCCTTCGTGATACTTCGGCTGGGCTGTAGCTGTAAGCGAACCTATAGTCCTTCCGTGGAAACCCCCTGTAAATGTTATTATCTCGTATTTGTGGGCTTCTCCCCTGTCGTAGAAATACTTCCTTACCAGTTTTATTGCAGTTTCGTTTGCCTCTGCCCCTGAGTTGCAGAAAAAGGCTTTATCTAAACAGGAGTTTTCAACAAGCATCTTTGCCACTTCTATCTGTGGTGGAATGTGGAAAAGGTTTGATGTGTGTATCAGCTTTTTTACCTGCTCTGTTATTGCGTTTACCAGCTTTGGGTGGCTGTGTCCAAGGGAGTTTACAGCTATTCCAGAAAGCATATCTAAATATTTCTTCCCTTCTGTATCATACAGGTAAACACCTTCTCCCCTTTCAAAAGCCACATCAAATCTGGCGTAGTTTCCTATTAGATACTTTTCAGAAAGCTGTTTAAACTCCTTCATTTTTCCCCCTTTGGTATGAAACTTAAACATTCTTTCCCTGAGGCTTTTTTTACCTCAAGTGATGGTAGGTTTTTACTTTTAAAGCCAAAGGCTTTACACCCGTATGGAAACCTTTTATCCCAAGTTATAAAAAAATGTTTACATTTGTAGCAGTTTACCTTATCCATACACAAGCCTTTACAGGGTTGATAACCACTGCCCGAAAAAAGCCACAGCTAAAAATCTTGGTAGTCTGCCTATAAATGCTGATACAACAAAGGCAAGTATAGGCATCTCAAAGATACCTGCAAGCCAGCAAACCACTTTAAAGGGAATTGGGGTAATACCGGCTATAACCACCGCCCAAATCCCGTATTTCTTAAACAGCTCTTCACCTTTACGGTAATGTTCAGGGGAGATAAATTTTTTTACAACCGGTTCACCTAAGAATTTACCAAGGAAGTATCCAACAACACCTCCAAGGACACTCCCAACTGTGGCTACCAATGATGCTGTTATAGGGGACAGACCAAAGGCTGTTCCCCCTGTTATAAAAGGGTCAGGTGGTATAGGCTGTATAATACTTTCTGTGAAGGAGATTATAAATATACCTATATATCCGTATTCTGCTACTAACTCCTCAGCCCACTGTTTCAGACCTTCAAGCATAAACTATCCCTGTAGATACCCAAGTAGTTGCTGTATCTCTTTCTTTGACCCTAAGTATACAGGTGTCCTTTGGTGAATATCTGTAGGTTTAATATCAAGTATATCTTCCTGTCCTGTGGTAGCAAGTCCCCCTGCCTGCTCTATAAGGAATGCCATAGGAGATGCTTCGTATAAAAGTCTCAGCTTACCATTTGGATTTTTCCTGTCTGAGGGGTAGGCAAAGATACCCCCTTTTATTACAGTTCTGTGGACATCTGCCACCATAGAACCTATGTATCTAAGGGTATATCCTTCCCCTTTAAGGGCTTGTATATACTCTTTTAAGCCTTTTTTATCCCATTTTTCTGCGTTAGCCTCGTTTATAGAGTATATCTTCCCTTTTTCAGGTAGTTTCATATCAGGGTGGGAAAGGAAAAAGCTACCTACAGAGGGGTCAAATGTAAAGCCGTTAACCCCTTTACCTGTGGACAGGACTAACATCGTTGCAGAACCGTATATAACATAACCGGCTACAACCTGTTTTTTTCCTTCCTGTAGGAAGTTTTCCACACCGTCCCCTATCCTTTTATGGATAGAAAATATTGTCCCGATGTTAACATTAACATCTATATTTGATGAACCGTCTAAGGGGTCAAAGGCTATTACATACTGGGCATCTTTTCCCTTTTCTGGGAAAATAGGTTGGTCTAACTCCTCAGAGGCAAGTCCGTAAAACTGTCCACTTTCAGAAAGGTAATCTATAAGTATCTGGTTTGCCACTTCGTCTAACTTTTGGACTTCTTCACCTTGTATATTTGTTTTTCCCGCTTTCCCAAGTATACCTTCCAGCCCAGCTACTTTTACAAGTGAGGCTATCACTTTAACGGCACTTTCTATAGGCATTATAGCTTCAAAAAGCTGTTTATCTTCTTTTAAAAGAAAACTACCAAGGTCTGTTGTATACCCCATCTAATCCCTCCTATCACATATTAACCAGCTTAAAAATTAGCATAATTCTATTTGGTATTACAATCTATTTTTAACATACTTTTTAACTTGATTTAAAAAATCAAACAGTGTTATATTTTATAAACCAATAATGAAAGGAGGACTTAAGATGGCATTTGATTTAACAGTCAAGTATGCCGGAGAAGGTGGTGAAGGTGTCATCTCCGCCGGTGATTTTACAATGAGGGCGGCATCTAACTTAGGATACGAGGTGGTAACCTTCAAATCCTTCCCAGCTGAAATTAAAGGTGGTTATGCCCTATCCCAAGTTAGAATGTCAGATGAAAAAATCCTATCCCAAGGGGACGGTTTTGACATACTTGTTGCGTTTAACGGTGAAGCATACGAGGTAAACAAACCACTTTTATCTAAGGGAAAAGTTTTAATCTGGGATGGACCAGAAGGGGGAGACTTTGAGCCAGACCTTGAAGAGCTGGAAAAGATGGGAGTTTACACATATGCAGTTCCTATGTCAAAGTTGGCTAAAGAAGATGTAGGGGCTTACATAACAAAGAACGTTATAGCAATGGCGGCTGTTTTTGAGCTGTTCGGTTTCCCAATGGAAGTTCTAAAGCAGGAAATAGTTAAGAAATTCTCCAAAAAGGGACAAGATGTTGTTGACCTAAACTTTAAAGCTATAGAAGTTGCCCAAAACTACATAAAAGAAAATATTAAAAAAATAGACCCATACAAAGTTCCCGGACCATTACCAAAGAAAGATGTTATTATCGTTGAAGGAAACGAGGCTATTGCCCTTGGTGCGGCAGTTGCAGGCTGTAAGGTTTTTGCCGCATATCCAATTACACCTGCTACAACAGTAGGAAACTACCTATCATCTCTAATACTTAAAACAGGTGGTTTTGTTTACCAGTCTGAGGACGAAATATCCTCTATGGCGGCTATTATAGGGGCATCTTTTGCCGGTGTTAAAGCTATGACAGCCACATCTGGTCCCGGTATCTCCCTTATGCAGGAGCTTATCGGACTGGCATCTATGACAGAGTTGCCAACAGTTATAGTTGATGTTCAGAGAGCTGGACCATCTACAGGTATGCCAACAAAACACGAGCAGGCAGACCTATTTGCCGCCGCTTTAGGTGGACACGGTGATGACCAGAGAATAGTTATAGCACCTAAAAATGTTGAAGAGAACTTTTACCTTACAATAGAAGCGTTTAACCTTGCGGAAAAATATCAGCTACCTGTATTACTACTAACAGACGGTTCTCTCTCCCTAAGGGCTGAGGCAATACCAACTCCAGATGTTAAGAAGATAAAAGAAAACCTTATAGAAAGACCTATTGTTAAGAAAGAAGATGTTAAACCTGAAGACCTTGACCACCTATTTAGATATGCAATAACAGAAAGCGGAATATCCCCAATGTTTGCACCGGGAGTATCTCCAAAACCTTACACAGCTACAGGTCTGGAACACGCAGAAAACTCCCGTCCAAGAACCACACCTAACGAAAGAACTGTAATGATGGATAAAAGATTTAGAAAAATCGCCCATGTGGAAGAAGAGAACCCACATCTGGTAGAGTGGGATTTAGGAGACCTGAAAGAGGGTGAAAAGGCAGATATTGCAGTGGTAGCTTGGGGATTAACAGCATCTATTGCACAGGAAGCGGTTAAAAGATTAAGGGAGAAAGGATACAAAATAGCGGCACTTTATCCAAAACTACTGTATCCTGTTCCAAAGAATGCCCTTGAAAAACTGGCTACAATGGCAGATAAAATACTTGTTCCAGAAGCATCTTACCTTGGACACTTTGCCAGATTTATGAAGATGTTTACAAACATTCCTCAGGAGAAGATTGTCCAGTTTAACATCTACAGAGGTGAACCTTTCATACCTAAAGAGATAGAGGAGAAAATCCTTGAACTCTTAGGTGAAAAGGTAAACGCATAACAAACAAAAGAAAAAAAGGAGGTTTTTAAGATGGAATACATCAGACTACAAGAAAAACTACCACCTAAAGAATACAGAAGTGATATTGAACCAACTTGGTGTCCCGGTTGTGGAGACTTTGGGGTTGTTACAGCTTTAACAAAGGCTTTCTCCGAAGAAAGGCTTGACCCTACTGCTATAACAATGACTTCAGGTATCGGTTGTTCCTCAAGGCTACCACTTTGGATGAACGCATTTGGTATACACACAGCCCACGGAAGGGCTTTACCTGCCGCAGTTGGTATCAGACTTGCAAAACCTGAAGTGCCAACAATCGTTACAGCTGGGGACGGTGATATATTCTCCATTGGAATGGAACACTTCCCACACACAGCAAGGAAGAACTTTGATATTACACTTGTTGTTATGGATAACAGAATGTATGCTTTAACTAAAAACCAAACATCTCCAACATCAAGACACGGATACAAAGGTTCATTAAACCCATACGGAAACATAGAAGACCCGTTTAATGTTATTAAGTTTGCGATTGCTTCCGGAGCAACATTTGTAGCCCAGTCCTACTCTGGAAACCCAAAACACCTTGCTGATACAATTCAAGCGGCTGTAGAACACAAAGGGTTTGCATTTGTTAATGTCCTTTCACCTTGCCCAACATTTAACAAAGTGGACACATTTAAGTATTACAAAGGTAGACTGATAGATATTAACAAAGAGCTTGGACACGACCCGTCTGATATGAAAGCCGCCCTTGAACTTGCTTCCCATGTGTTAGACGCAGACTACCCAGAGCTTGAAGATGCAGAACCTTTCAAAGGAAAAAGACCTATCGGAATATTCTACAAAGTGGAAAAGGAAACATTTGAAGAAAGAATTGCTAAGCTGAAAGAAAAGTATGCCCCACCTTCAGGGGAACCGGACTGGGACGAGATACTATCCCAGTATAAGCCTTAAAAAACTTCACCACAGCCCCCTACCACGGGGGCTTTTTGTCTTAAAGAGAATAAAAACATGCTTAAAGTTGGAAATCTATGGATAGACCTGTATAAAGTATATGCTTACAGACTGGAAAAAGATGATAGTGGATACTTTTTTGTTTTCTATATAGAGAACAAAGAAATAGAGATACCAAAAAAATTTCCTACTGAAAAAGATGCTTTAGAGTGGATAGAGTGCTTAGAAATGGAATTTGCAGATTTATTCCTATCAGATGAGGAAATTGAGTGTAAAAGGGAAAAGACAAAGGGTTCTAAAAAGTTTATCCACAAAACAAAACAGTTTATTAGAGATATTTTTGTATTTGCAGTTATAATGTTTGTTTTATTTTCTTTTGTTTTAGGGAGTGTAGAGATTATAAAAAAGATACTGTCTTTTTTTAAGTAGCCTTTTCTTCTATTTCTGCCCTTTTCTTTTTAAACCATCTGTAAGAAGAAATAACTAGCCCTAAGCCTACCACTAACCCTGCTGTTAATTTGGAAATTGTAGGGTCTATATTCCATATCCGTGTAATGGTAAACCATATAAAAATATAAACAAGATAAGAGCCGTATAAAAGAAGAGCTAAGGAAAAGCCTTCCCAGAGTATTTTTGTTATCATCAGGTTTTATTTTAAAAGGGGGGATACCCCCCCAAGAGATTAATTACTCTTCTATTACTTCAGTGATTAATGCTCCAGATGGACATTCCTCTGTAATTTCTAAAGCTCTTTCTGCAAGCTCCCCTTCTATAATAGCCCCATCTCCACCGATGTCATCTTTAACTTTAGCAATTCCATCTCCTTGGTCTTCGTAAACCTCTGGGAGTTCGTCGTAGCAAAGTGCACAGGCTGTGCAAAGGTCTTGGTCAACAGATACTTTAACTTTCATCTGGCTAAACCTCCTTGGTATTTAATTAAGCCCTTATAGTATATTCTAAC
>JAADEV010000013.1 GCA_013153295.1 Aquificota bacterium
CCTCCCAGATACCAACCCTTGATAACTTTGATATGAACAACCTTGATACAGTTAAAAAAACAAAGCTAAACAAAGAGATAGCCAGAAAAAACCTACAAAAGGTAAAAGGGCAGTATCTACCTAAAGTTTACCTTGACGCCTCACTACAGAGGAATATAGGAAACGACGAGTATAAAGATTTGTGGCATATAGGATTTTCTGTTAAATATAACCTGTTTGATTTTGGGGCAAGGAACAGCCAGCTTATCCAGTCAAAGCTACAGCTGAAAAAAGCCCTTATCCAACAAAGGGAAGTGGAGCTTAAAATAAAAGAAAAACTGGTGGACGCAGTAAACAGAATAAAAACAGCACAGGCAAAAATAAAGGCTTATAAGAAACAGATAAAGTTTGCAAAAAAAGTAGAAGAGGTAGAAAAAGTAAAGTATGAAGAAGGGGTATCAGACCTTTATAACTACCTTTACGCCAAAGCACAGAGGATAATGGCAGAAACATCTTACATACAAGCTATATACGAAAGGGAAAGGGCAGTATCCTACCTTAAATACATACTTGAAGAGTATAAACATTAGGAGAGACAAAATGGATAAGGTAAAAAAAGCGGTTAAAATACTCCTTTTAATTCTTATAGTAGCACTGTTAGTTGTAGGGGGAGTAAGACTAATAAAGATAAGAAAACAGGAGGTTGCAAACACACCACCACCACAGGAGCCTGTTTACACAGTTGAGTATGCCACAGTAAAAAAAGGTAGCGTATCTGTAGAAGACAGGTTTACAGGGTTTATAAAGCCCTATAACACAGTTCAAGTTATGGCAAAGATACCTGCCTACATTAAAAAGATTTATGTAAAAACAAACCAACCTGTAAAAAAAGGTGAGCTAATTATCCTACTTGATGATACACAGATAAAAAGCCAGATAAACACAGTTAAGATAGACATACAGAACCTTAAACTACAGCTACAAACACTAAAGGCAAAGGAACAAGCCCTTAAAACCCAGCTTGAGACAAACAGAAATATATACCTACGGAACAAAAAGCTATACGAAAAAAAGGCAATCCCACAGGAAGCCCTTGAAAAAAGCCTTACAGCTTACAAACTATCCCAAGCCCAGTATAAAGAGGTTTTACAGGGAATAAAACAGACAGAAAACAGAATAAACCAGCTAAAGGAAAAGGTAAAATCCCTTGAAAATGAGCTTACATACCTGCAGATACACTCCCCTGTAGATGGTGTAGTCCAGAGGATAAACATTAGGGAAGGGAACATACCACCTATGGGCAAAAGTATCCTTAACATAGAAACATCAGGTAGATACGAGATAATAGTAAAACTCCCACCTGACTACCCTGTGGCAGAGGGAGACCCTATGGTGGTGGAAACGCCTGTAGGAAGGAAGGAGCTACAGGTTAAGATGGTCTGCCCCTCAGCCTCCCCTGAAGGATTAAAGGTAATAAAAAGTATGGTTAAAGAAAAACCAAAAGGTGTCGTATCCAACAGCTATATAAAAGTATACCTGCCTAAAACAGCCTCAGGTTTCGTTGTCCCAGCAACAGCAATACTACACCTTACAGACGGCACATACCTACTAACACTTAAAGAAGGTAGATTTATAAAGATACCTGTTAAGGTTGTCCTCTCCAATGGTAAAGAGGCTGTTGTGGAAGGGAATATACAAGAGGGGCTAAAGGTGGCAGTAGGAGAGGAAAGTAAACTAAGACTTCTGTCCTTTGGAAGAAAAGGAAAGTTTATAAGCAGAGGGGACAGTTATGAACAGTAGCCTTGTTGAGTTTACCATAAAGAGACCCCATTTTATCCTGTCTGTTATCCTTGCTATGACAGTAATGGGGGTTATCGGCTTTTTTGAGATAAAACAGAAACTATTCCCAGACGCAAACAGACCTACAGTATCGGTGGTAATTGTCCAGCCCGGAGCATCTGCAAAGGATATGGCTGAAAATGTGGCAATACAGGTGGAAAAAAGACTTTACACAATAGACAAGGTTAGAACTGTTTCCTCTGTATGTAATGATGAGATTGCAGTTATATCAGCAGAGTTTGAGTATGAAAAGAATGTGGAGCAGGCGGCGGTAGATGTCCAAAACGAGATAAATAAGATAAAATCCCTACTACCAAGTGGCATAAAAGAGCCTCAGATATACAAAATAACAGATGCCACACCTCCAGTCCTTGTTCTGTCTGTATATCCCAAAGACCCATCTGTAAATTTAGCAGATGTTAGACAGATAGCAGAAAACCAGATAAAAAACAAACTCCTTAGACTAAAGGAAGTGGCAAATGTTGATGTTTTCGGTGGCTACAAAAAGGAGGTTTTTATAAAAATAGACCCTGAAAAGCTAAACAGGTATAACATACCTATTGCCCTTGTCCTTGGCAGAATAAAACAGCTAAACGAGGACACCCCTATAGGGCTTATGGTAAACAGCAGAAATGAGTTTTTAGTTAAATCTATAAACAAAGCCAGAACTATAGAAAAACTAAAATCCCTACAGATAACCCCATCTGTGAAGCTGTCCGATATAGCCACAGTGGGATACGATTACTATATAAACAGGTCTTTATACTACGGAAATGGTAAGCCAGCTGTAGCCCTTGCAATACAGAGGCAACCTACAGGGGACGCCTTAAAAACTATACAGGCGGTAAAAGAAAGTATACCTACCCTTGAAAGGGAGTTTCCAGCACTTGGGTTTGAAATATCAGACAGTCAAGAAAAGATAATAAAACTAAGTAATATAAATATGCTTGAGGCGTTGAGAGACGCCATTATAATGACAGCCTTTGTTATATTCTTTTTCCTTGCAAATGTTAGACAGATGATAATAGCCGGTATATCCATTCCCTTTGTTTACAGTATCACAATAGGGATAATGTGGCTGTTGGGAATGGAGTTTAACATAGTTACACTTACAGCTATAATACTTACCCTTGGAATGCTTGTTGATGATGCAGTTGTAATACTTGAAAATATAGAAAGACACCTTTACGAGCTGAAAGAAACAACCAAACAGGCTGTTATAAACGGGACAAAAGAGGTTGTATTCCCAGTTTTAGCAGGGACTATAGCCACATCGGTAGTCCTTATACCACTGCTGTTTGTAGGGGATTACCCACAGAGGATATTTAGACCACTTGCAGAAACATTACTTATAGCTGTTATAGTGTCCTACTTTGTTTCAATTACACTAATACCTTTAATAGCCCCGTATCTACTTAAGAAAACCCCAGAAAAAAACAGGCTGGAAAAGGTTGTATACAAAGTATCTGAAGCATTACTAAACCCCCTTAAAAACTTTTATGTTTCCGCTGTAAAACTTGTTTTTAAAAGGAAGTTTATAGCTGTATTTTACTTTGGGGTTGTTTTTGTCCTATTTGCAATTAGCGGAAGGGTAATACTGCCCCTTGTTGGTAAAGAGATTATGCCACCTATGGATACAGGTATTGTAAAGGTAAGCATAACAGCAGACAGTAATCTGTCCATATACCAAGTTGAAGATATAGTAAAAAAACTAAGTAGTATCTTAAAAAATGACAGTAGGGTTGAGATGTTTTCCATTTCTGTAGGTTCTGAGCCGGGGGTTTTGACCATAGGTTCAGGTGAGGCTACAAACTCCATATCTGCCACAATCCACTATATAGACCGTTTCCACAGGGAGGAGGATATATGGCAGATAGAGAGGGAGCTACAGCAAAAGATATGGGAGATACCAAACATTAAGTATGTCCATGTGTTTGATTACGGGGCTACCCCACTTTCATCAATAAAAGGTAATTTAGATATAAGAATAAGCGGAACAGACCTAAAAACACTTGATAACCTTGGAAACCAGTTTTTACAGGTAGCTTACAGGACAAAGGGGCTTACCTCTGTATCAAAAACTTGGGATTATGACAAGGTTGTTTACAACCTGAAAATAGACCACCAGAAAAGTCTTATATACGGACTTACACCACTTGATATTGCATCACAGCTTGGGGCAAAAATAAGGGGGGCTATGGTATCTGTCCTTAATGTCCCTAATGAAACAGGTTTAATGGTAAGGGTAATATATCCCTTTTCTGAAACAGACCACCCTGTTAAGCTAAGGGATTTTTATATAGACAGTAAGGAGGGGAAAATACCCCTTTCCACTGTAGCCAAAATAGAAAGGACTGTGGAGCCTACCAAAATAACCAGACAGGATTTAGAGTATACAATAGATATTATTGGATACAGGGAAAAAACGGCAATAACCCATATTGTTGACAGCTTTGACAGGGCTTTAAAAGAGGCTAATATAACCTTACCAGCTGGCTACACCTACAGCCACGAAGGGGATATAAAACAGCTTTACAGTTCCCTTAAAAGAATGGTAAAGGCAATACTACTTGGTGTTGTCTTCCTGTTTTTTGCGTTGGCACCTGCTTTCGGTTCATTCCTTTCACCTATAGCTGTTATTTTTGCCATACCGCTGGCTTTAATAGGGGCTTCTTGGATGATTTTACTTATGGGATACCACCAATCTATGCCCGGTCTTATGGGCTTTATACTACTTGCAGGGATAATAACAAAAAACTCAATACTGCTTATAGAGTTTATACAGTTCTCAGTTGAAAAGGGTAAAAAACTGGAAGATGCTATTATAGAAAGTATAAGAATAAGAACCAGACCTGTCCTTATGACAGCCTTTGGAACATCTGTTGGAATGATACCTATAGCCTTCGGCTGGGCGTTGGGACTTGAAAGGTTGGCACCACTTGGGGCTGTGGCAATAGGCGGTTTAATGGTTGGGACATTCCTGACATTAATATATGTCCCTATCTTTTACTACTTCCTACACAAACTTAAGGAAAAGCTACTCAGATTTGTAAACTAAAAATCTGCCACAGTTTGGACAGGACAGGAGCTTTTCCCCTTTTACCAGACTGGAATACAGCCTCGGGGGGATAACAAGGAAACAACCTGTGCAGGTATCACTGTTAACAACGGCTATAGCCGTTCCCCTTTTTTCCTTTATCCTTTCGTATTTGTTTAATAGGGATGGTTTTATATCCTTTGCCAGCTGTTCCCTGTCAGATTTAAGTTTTTCAAGTTCCTGTTCTATCTGCTGTTTTCTTTCCTTTTTTCCGTTTATAAGCTGGTCGTATTTTTCCATCTCTTTGTCTATAGAGGCTTGCAGTTCTTCCTTTTCCTTAGAGAGGTTTTCTATCTCTTCCATTATCTTTAGTATCTCATCTTCTATTTCCATAATCCTTTCTTCTGCGTGGGCTTTTTCCCTTAGGAGGGCTTTATACTCCTCGTTTGTTTTTACATAGTTAAGATTTTCCTCTATCTTTTTTATCTGGTTTTCCTGCTGGTATATATCTAACTCTTTCTCTTTTTTTGTAAGTTCAAGCTGTTTTAAAGATTTTTCAATGTTATTCAGTTTGGAAAGGAGGGAGTTTTTTTCTTCCTCAAGTGTTTGTATCTGTTTTGGGATTTCTTCCTTTTCCTTTTCTAAAGCCTTTATCCTCAGGTCTATATCCTGTAGTTCCAAAAGCTGTTTAATATCACTGTCCATCTTACTTACCGATAAATCCTTTTTATTACTATAATTTTTATTATATCCATTTTTTGTTCCAGTCAAGTTATTTAAGTGGTATTATCTCTTTACAGGCTTTGTCCTTACTAAACAGTAGGTTTATCTTTTCCTCTTTGTTTTTGTTGGTTTTATACTTTATCTCAAAGTAGCCCCTCTTTATGGATATACTAAGTATCTCTTTAACATCAAACTTGTCCTTTAGTATGGCGTATGCCTCAACCTCTGTAAGTGAATGGCAAGCACTACAATCCCCAATACACCCTGCGGTTGTATCCTGATTTCCACCGATGGATAGTAGACCATTTCCCCCGTGGTTCATAGGAAAGCTGTATACCCCAATGTAAAGCCCTAAAGCAGTAAGCAAAGAAAGGATAAACTTAACCAAACCTATCACCAATAATCAATATTAGTATTCACTAACTTTAATATATTTTAACAGTAAAAAGGTGTGTTCTTAAATTTTATTTGCTACCGCAGATATAACATACGCCTGTATCTGTTTTTGCCCAGTGTCTTGTCCCTGCCGGTAGGTCAAGTCTGTCCCCTTCTTTCAGGATTATCTCTCCGTCTTCCGTTCCCATTACTATTTCCCCTTTGTATACCCATCTAACTTCACGGTAAGGGTGGGTATGCCAGTCGTAAAAAGACCCTGCCCCATCACACCAAGTAAAAATATTACGAAATCCTTCCTCTTCCAATATCTTTTTTATTTTTTCCACATCTGTAATCCCTGTGTGCTTAACTTCCATCACCTAATCCCTAATATCTAATAATCTCTGTATTCGGTGGTAATTTTAGGTCTAAATTTAGTCTGTCATTTTTATAGACAAATTTGTGAAACTGTATATCAACTTTGTTCCCTTCCAAGTCCCAGATGGATATTTTTTTTACTGTTAAATCAGGGTTTACTGTTATTTCCACCTTATTTAGCCTTGTTTTGTCCTTTGGGCTTAGGAGGATACTGTTTTTCCCTTCAGATACTACATTAAATATACTCTTTAGGCTTTTCTGTCCTGCCAGTGCTTGGAGTATCCCAAGGGTTATAAACTGTTTGTCAAATGGTGTTATTACCGCCTGTTCTTCCTCTGGGGTGTATATTGTAAGGGTTTCTCCCTTTAGTAGATAAATCTGCTCTATAGGTTGTTTGTAGTGTATCTTTACAGCGTCAGGTTTAGACAGATACAAAATTCCTTCAAACTGGTCAGGTTCATCAAGCCCTTTTGTGTAGGTTGTTTGTGTAAACTCCCCTTGTATAGACTGGTATTTTTTTATCTGGGCTTCTAACTTTTCAAGTAATGCTCCATATGAAAGGGAAACAAACAGTAAAACAGGTAGTAAAAATCTCAATACACCACCCCTTTTAGTAAAGCCACATTGCTAACTTTCTTCTGTATTCTTTTGTTAGGGGATTACTTTCCCCAAGTAGGTTAAATATGGATACCATTGCCTTTCTACCTGCTCCGTCTTTGTAGTTTTTATCAAGTTGAACAACCTTTAGGAATTTATCTAAGGCATCTTTGTAATCCTCTTTTAACACAAGGCAAGCCCCTTCCTTAAGTAGTTTGTCCAGCTCATTTTCAGGGTTCATCTCCTCACACCATTTTTTAAATGTTATTAGCTCCTTCAAAGCCTGTGCCTTTGGGTAGTATTCTTTGTGGTATTCTTTTACAGAGTTTAACAGTTTTTCTGCCTCCTCAAGGTTTCCAACTTTTATGAAGAACTGGGCGGCTTCAAGGGCTACCTTCTTGTTATCTGGGTATTCCTGTAGGAGTTTCCTATAAATTTCCTCTGCCTTTGTTATATTCCCTGCCATAAACTCCATTTTTGCTTCTTCAAGTAATCTGTCAACATCTGTTTGTATGTATTTTTCCAGTATTTCCCTTATTTTAGGCTCAGGTAAAGCCCCTACAAATTTATCAACCTCTTTACCATTTATAAATATTCTTACATCTGGTATCCCACTTACACCGAACTGCTGGGCTATATGTGGGTTTTCGTCTGTGTTTATTTTTGCAAGTATAAAGCCATACTCATTTGCCAGTTTTTCAAGGACTGGCTTTAGTATCTGGCAGGGACCACACCAAGGCGCCCAGAAATCTATAACTACAGGCTTTTGGTAAGATTTTTCTATAACTATTTCTTCAAAATTGTTGTCGGACACATCGTATATTAAACCCATTTTGTTCCTCCTTTTTTAAGATTTGCTAATATAATAATATTACTATATTAGTCTTTTTTGCAAATAAAATTTTAGTGATTTACGCTAACATTCCCGCTTTTTGACAGTTTTTCTTTTAGTTTGCATACGCTACAAATATCTGTAAATGATGGTTCACCACACAGTTTACACACTGTTGGTTGGCTTTCTTCTGTTTTTTCCTGTAGTAGGGGATACATCTTTTTTAAAAAACCTGTGTAAAACTGTAGCTTTGTTCCCGGGTGTTGTTCCTCTAATTTTGATAGTAGCTCTTTATACTCTATTGATGATGCCCCTTCTGAAAACGGGCATTCATACTCTATATACTCTATTTCGTTAAATACTGTGTATAACGCCGCTTCTTTCTCTGTGATTTTACACAGCGGTTTTACCTTTCTAATGAAACCTTTTTCTTCCATTAGGACTGGATACTGTTTTTTTAGGTAATGTATATTCCAGTGTAGTGTGTTTCCAAAAAGAACTGCCACCTCGTCATCAAGGTTATGCCCTGTGGCTATAATACTGTAGCCTAACTTTTTAGCCTCCCTATTCATATAGTATCTTTTTATCGCTCCGCAGGAGGAACAAGCGGGCTTGTTTGTTATCCTATCCACCTCAGGTATAGGAGCTAACTCTTCCTTTAGGGAAACTATATGTAAAGGTCTGCCTACCCTTTGGGCAAACTGTTGTGCAAGCTCTTTAGACTGTTGGGAGTAGTCGTCTATTCCTAAATCTATATAAAATCCGTCTGCATCATAACCTAACTTTACAAGGGCATTCCAAAGGGCTAAACTGTCTTTCCCCCCTGATACAGCAACCAGAACTTTGTCTTTTTTGGAAAACATTTTAAACTCTTTTATGGTTTTCTCTACCCTTTTTTCAAACCACTGTATATAGTGTTCTTTACATAGGGATAGTCTGTGGTGTGGAAGGTATACAACTGCTTTTTTTGTTTCCCCTTTTGTTTTACATATCTGGCATCTTGCCCCTTTTCTAAGTTTTGACATTTATCCTCCTGATATTGCGTTTATCACTTTTATCTGGTCTTCTGGGGATACCTCTTCGTTTTCTCCGATAACTTCACCGTTTTTTACAACAAAGGCATATTCAGAAGACAGCCCTAACGCTTTAAGTATATCTTCAGCTTTAATTTTTTCTTTTTGTATATTTATCTTTTTTTCCTGTCCCCTATACTTTACTGTAAGCTCCATTTTGCTACCTCATTAAAAAGTCCTTCAATATTTTACTATGGTCAAAAACCAGTTTATCAAAGGGGATTTCTTCCAGTTTAAATACCTTTACCTCCTTTGCGTCGCTACTTGCTTTCGGTGTCCCATAAGCCTTACACACAAATGTTATTGATACTGTATGAAACCGTGGGTCTCTGTTTGGGTCTGAGTAAACCCCAAGTAGCCTGATAATCTCAACATCAAGGGAGGTTTCCTCTTTCATCTCCCTGATAAGGGCATCTTCTACAGTTTCACCAATATCTACAAACCCACCGGGTATAGCCAGCCCAACAGGTGGATTTTTCCTTTCAATTAAAACGATACCCTGTAAATCATCTTTATCATCAAAAAGCTGTATAATCCCATCAACAGCAACAAACGGAGTTTTTATACCCATCTTAATACTCCCCAGAGATTTTATTTGTTTTAATTTTAAACTAAAGGAGAAAGGGGAAACAAAGAAACTACTTAGATGAGGTTTAAAAAAAGAGATAAAAAAATCTATCTAATACAATCTTTACTGTTGCCAATCCCAGTTGCTATTGTTAGAGTCGTAAATCCAGTAAACAACCCCATCCTTTTCAGATGAGGAATTGGCATAACACCCACTACCATCCCAATCACAGTTTATTAAATCATCAAAACTTTTATCACTACTACAACTACTACAGTTTGTCCCTACTCCACCTGTGCATCCCTTTGCACTCTCCCCTGTATACAGATAACAACTACTTACACTTGTGGCACTATTCCCACAACATACACTCCCATCATTCGCCTGTATTAACAACCTTGTATTACTCTGTGTGCATATCTTAGCATACAACTCACCTAACGGAACCTCATCTACTATATCATCTATCTCCTCTACTGCACTTGTGCAAGGGTCATCCCCTAATGGATTACTTGGTAAATCATACTCCCTGTTGTTCCCTAACTGTCTACCGTCCCATACACCGTTATTCCCATAGTTTAACAACACTGCCCCTGTTGTATACCCTGTCCCCGGTGGGTCTATTACCCCATCATCTCCACTGTCATTTGGCGGTGATGAACATTGTGGTCTTCTGGCTGTTGTTAGTATCGGTGGTGTTGATGATGAATTTCCATTTTTCATTACTTCATACAGGACTACACAGAAGTTTGATGTGTTTGTTGTTAAGAGGGCTGAGTTTGGGTCGTAGCATATATCTGCTCCTGTTGATGTTCCAAGGGTAAGGGTAGGAAGGAATGCACTACAGGGTATAGATGATGTAGCAGATGACCAGCTTTGTCCTATATTTTCCTTTCCATCGTTGTCAAGGTCTGGGTAAGGTAGTCTGCCGTTAACAGATGCAAAGGCTATGATACTGTCTTTTGCGGCGGTCATACCTTGTCTAACTTTTGTTTTACTCATCATTTTTAAGGTGGGGGCTAATATCCCTAACACTGTCCCTATTAACATTGATATGATTACTACTACCAGTGCCAGCTCTATTAATGTGAACCCTTTCCTCATAACACTTCCACCTTATTATTTGCTAATAATGATAAAACTATTAATAAGTATTAATCAATATGTAAAATTTTTTTACAGGGTATATCCAAAAAACCTATATCAAACTGGATATTATTGTGTTGGAGACCATTATTCCTTTTGGGGTTAGGGATAGTCTGTTG
>JAADEV010000129.1 GCA_013153295.1 Aquificota bacterium
AATTAAATAAGGACATAAAGTTATTACAGAGCCTTAGCAGTGAGCCACAGACCCAAAAGCTTGTAAACCGATGGAAGGAACAGGTGAGGGGCTATAAACTGTGGCAAGTTGCTAAGGTAGCCCTTACTATCCCTGTTCTTGGTAAGTCTCTACCAAGGGACTTATCTCCCTTAAAGCCTATATTGGTAGAAGGGGATTGGGACAGAGTAGTAAGGAGGTTAGTTCCTGTTGCTTGGGACAGGGGCTATGGTGTGGATAAATACCGCCAGCTGGGGATATATCCACACCTGAAAAAGGCGGAATATAAATACCCCAGCCCAAAGTGTGAAAGTTAGTTTTTTACACTTTGGTTTACCAGGGTAAAGTTATGGCTACTTTAGATGTTATACAGCTTATAGAAAAGGCAAAAATGGCTTATAACAGTGAAAACTACGAAATGGCACAGGTATACCTTGATGATGCCCTACTACAAAACCCAGATATACCAGAGGTTCACTTTTGGAGGGGGAAGGTAGCCACAACAGACCTGAACGATGAGGTTATAGAAACTGCAATAGGGGATTTTACACAGGCTATAGAGCTTAAACCGGACTACTGGGAGGCTTACTTTGAAAGGGGAAAGGTTTACCTATACTTTGACAGACTTGATGAAGCAGAAGAAGATTTTAAAAAGGTAGCTGAGATAAACCCAAACTTTAAAGATGTTTACTCATACTTAGCCCAGATAGAGATACAAAGGGGAAACGACAAAAAAGCAATGGAATACCTTAGCAAGGTATCAAGTGGAGGGGATTACAAATACTACTACAACCTTGGAAAGATATTCCTTAACGCAAAAAGTTATGAAACAGCTGTGGAAAACTTTACAAAAGCATTACAGGACAACAAGTATCTGGTAGATGGATACTACCTTAGGGCAAAGGCTTACGAGGCACTTGGGAAGTATGACGAGGCTATACAGGATTTAAAATCGGCGGCTACCCTAACCCCGGAAGAAAAGAAATTTTTTACAGATATGGCAAAGGTATACTTTAAAAAGGCTATGAAATCTGCAGACGAAGGGGATATTAGAAAATCAGCAGACCTTTTTATAGAAGGGCTTAAAATAAACTACAACCTTAAGATAGACCCACAATACGAAAAGATACTTGAACAGGCGGCAAAGGATGCCCTATCTAAAAAAGAATACCAGCAGGCTATAACATACCTTGAGTTTGCAGAAAGGGTTGTGGACAACAGGTGTGTAGACGAAATGCTACCATTTGAGGAATGCCAGCGTAGGAAACAGGAGATAAAATCACTTATGAAAGAGGCAGAGAAAGGATTACCACTAAAGGAAAGGATACTTAAAAAACTAAACGATATATACGCAAAGTAAGGGGTAGAAAATGTTAGATATAAAACTAATAAGGGCAAACCCAGAGGAAGTAAAAAAAAGACTCGCAACAAGGGATAAAAACCTACCAGCCCTAATAGACAAACTACTTGAAATAGACCAGCAGAGAAGGGAGCTTATAAAACAGGTTGAGCAACTACAAGCACAAAGGAAAAAGCTGTCTAAAGAGATAGGGATACTCTACAAAAACAAACAGGCTGAACAGGCAGAACAACTTAAAGGGGAAGTAAACCGTATAGCACAGCAGATAAACGACCTAAAGGAAAAACTTTCACAACTGGAAAAACAGTTCCAACAGATACTACTATCAATACCAAACCTGCCCCACCCCTCTGTCCCAATAGGGGAAGATGAAAACGACAATGTGGAAGTTAGGAGATGGGGAGAGCCAAGGAAGTTCAACTTCCAACCTAAACCCCACTGGGAGATAGGGGAAAAGTTAGGAATACTTGATTTTGAAAGGGGAGCAAAACTATCCGGGTCAAGATTTACAGTTATGTATAACAAAGGGGCAAGGTTAGAAAGGGCTTTAATAAACTTTATGCTTGATTTACACACTAAGGAACACGGATACACAGAGGTATGGACACCAGTCCTTGTTAGACCTGAGGCACTTATCGGCACTGGACAGCTACCTAAGTTTGAAGAGGATTTATACAAGGTATGTGATGAAAACCTTTACCTACTACCTACAGCAGAGGTATCCCTAACAAACCTACATATGGACGAGATACTAAAGGAGGAGGAATTACCTAAATACTACACCGCATACACACCTTGCTTTAGAAGGGAAGCAGGTTCCCACGGTAAAGATGTTAGGGGAATACTACGCCAACACCAGTTTGACAAAGTGGAGCTGGTAAAAATAGTAAAGCCGGAAAACTCCTATCAAGAGTTGGAAAAACTGGTAAACGAGGCAGAAAAGGTATTACAGCTTTTAGAACTACCTTATAGGGTTGTGGAGCTATGCACAGGGGATTTAGGCTTTTCCGCCGCCAAAACATACGATATAGAGGTATGGATACCCTCCCAGAACAGGTATAGGGAGATTTCCTCCTGTTCAAACACAGAGGATTTTCAAGCAAGAAGGTCTAAGATAAGATACAAGGATAAAGAGGGCAAAAACCATTTTGTCCATACATTAAACGGTTCTGGACTTGCTGTAGGTAGAACACTACTGGCAATAATGGAAAACTACCAAACAGAAGACGGTGATTTTGAGATACCAAAGGTTCTAAAGGACTACATCTAACGGGGTTTTGCCATTGCTAAAGATAGATTACACAAATGTGATGGCTGAAGCCATAGGGGAAAAGGACGGCATACTAAGGCAGGAGATACTGTCCCTAAGGGATTTTGTATCCTCAGCCCACAAAAAGATACAGAAAGAAAGGAACAGAAAGTTTTACTTCTGCCAGTTGCCCTATCAGGATATAAACCCTGTAAAGGAGTATGCAAACCACATAAGGGAGAATTTTGATTACTTTGTCCTAATTGGTATAGGTGGGTCTTCCCTTGGGGCTAAGATGCTTTTTGAAGCCCTAACACAGAAGGATTACAACCTTAAAGAACACCCTAAATTTTTTCTGCTGGAGAATGTTGACCCGGAAAACTTTGATTATGTTATACAGCAGATAGATATAAAAAGAACCTGTTTTAATGTTATAACCAAGTCTGGAAGCACTGTAGAAACAATAGCAAATTTCTCAATTATCCTAAGTATGCTGAAAAAAGAGTTAGGGGAAAGTTTTAAGAAAAACCTTGTTTTTACCACAGACCCTAAGAAAGGTTTCCTTAGAAAGTTTGGGGAGGAAAACGGTATAAAAACCTTTGATATACCCCCTCAGGTAAGTGGTAGGTTTTCAGTCCTTTCCCCTGTGGGAATGCTACCTGCATCTGTAGTTGGAATAGATGTAGATGGGATACTTGAAGGGGCAAGGCAGATGGATAAGATTACCTCTGTGGAGGAGCATATAGAAAGTAATCCTGCCTACCTACTTGCCACTATACATTACCTTGCAAACATAAGAAGGAACAAAAGTATATCTGCAATGATGCCCTATGTGGAGAGGCTTTCTTCATTTGTTGATTGGTATAGACAGCTATGGGCAGAAAGTTTAGGAAAAGATGGACTTGGACAGACACCTGTAAAATCCCTTGGGACAATAGACCAACACTCCCAGATACAGCTTTATTTAGAAGGTGTAAGGGACAAAATAATAACATTTATCGCTACAGAAAACTTTCCTGTGGATTTTAGTATACCGGATAACCTACCGAAGGAAATATCCTACCTGTCTGGACAGACATTATCCCAAATACTTAAAAAGGAGCTTTTAGGCACAAAGGCTGCATTTGTAAAAAACAGAATACCAAACCTAACAATAACAATGGACAGGGTAAGCCCATACAATATGGGAATGTTAATATACCTTTACCAGCTTGCTACCGCATTTTCAGGCTATCTATACAGGGTAAACCCCTTTGACCAACCTGCTGTGGAAGAGGGCAAAAGTTTTATGTATGCCCTTATGGGCAGGGAAGGTTATCAAGACAAGTTAGAGGAATTTAACGAATTTAACAAAGAAGAGTATCGCTTAGTCATATCGTAGTAAGAAAGCTAAGGTAGTTTATTTCTGTCTTAGTATCTTTTTCTGTTCTACCAACATTGGCTACACCGTTTCAACTATAGTAATGTATAACCTTCTAACTTTGATATAATAAAAGTTTGTATTTGTAAAACAATAAATAACAAAGGAGTGGCATATGCAGGTAGAAGTTATTGAAGAAAAAGACCTTTTAAAAACTGTATCCATTGAAGACGAAGGAAACGAAGTAAAACAGCTTACAGACCAGATTGTTAAAGAATTCCAAAAAGAGGTAAACATACCCGGCTTTAGAAAGGGACACGTTCCCCCTACAGTTATAAGGGCAAGATATAAAAAAGCAATAAATGAAGAAGTAGCAAAAAGATACTTAAGGGATAAACTGTCGGAAATAACAGAAAAAACCGGATTACAACCTGTATCCCCAGAGGTAGCAATTGGGGACATACAGATACAGGGGAACAAAATAAAGATGAAGGTTAGCTTTGAGGTAGCCCCTGAGTTTGAGCTGAAACCCTACGAAGGAATAGAGATAGAAACAATAAAACACGAGATAACAGAGGAGGATATACAGAACTTTATAGACAAATTAAGGGAAGACTTTGCCACTTGGGAAGTTTCTGACAAAAAAGTAGAAAAGGGAGACAAGATAAAGATACATTACCACATAATAGCTGACAGTGGAGATGAGGAAGAAGACCAGTTTGAAGCGGTTGTAGGGGAAGGACAGCTTAGACCTGAGATAGAAGAGCATCTAATAGGGAAAAAAGCCGGTGAAGAGGTGGAAGTGGATAATGTTCCCCTTTACGACCAAGAGGGTAAAGAGTTTGGAAAGGCAAAGGTAAAGGTAAAAATCCTTGAAGTTTCTAAAAAGAAACTACCTGAGTTTAACGATGAGCTTGTGAAAAAGGCTGAGCTTGGTGAAAATGTAGAGGAAGCAAAGAAAAATATAGAAGAAATACTTAAAAAGAATGTAGAAATAGCTAAAAGATTAGAGCTACACCAAAAAATACTGGACAAATTAGCACAGGAGTATGACTTCCCAGTTCCTTCTACACTTGTAAATGCAGAGCTTAGAAGGTTAGTTGAGGATTACGCAAGACAGCTTGAGGAATACGGAATAAAGCCAAACAGAGAAGTTTTAGAGGCGGCGGCACAAGGGTTATACGATACAGCAGTTAAAAATGTAAGGCTTATGTTTGTTATCTCAAAAATAGCGGAAAAAGAGGGAATAAAAGTAGAAGACAGTGAAATACAGGAGCAGATAGAAAAGTTAGCAGAGGTATACCAAAGGGACCCGGAAGAACTAAAGAAACTTTTTGAGGAAACAGGATACATAGAAACTATTAAATACGAAATACTTAAAGATAAAGTCCTTGATTTCCTTGTGGAAAAGGCAAATATTATAGAACTCTCAAAAGAGGAGTATGAAGAGAAGGTTAAACAGCAACAGCAAGGGGAAAACAAGCAGGAGGAAGGTAATGAACAACAGTGATTTAGATAAAGTGGTAAGCCAGCTTGTCCCTATAGTAATAGAACAGACCCCAAGGGGAGAAAGGGCTTACGATATATACTCAAGACTTCTAAAAGACAGGATAATACTCCTTGGTTCACCTATAGATGACCATATAGCCAACCTTGTGGTAGCACAGCTGTTATTTTTAGAGTCTGAAGACCCTGATAAAGATATATATATGTATATAAACTCCCCCGGTGGAGTTGTTACAGCTGGGCTTGCAATATACGACACAATGAACTACATAAAACCAGATGTATGCACAATTTGTATGGGGCAGGCGGCATCAATGGGAGCATTTCTACTTTCCGCCGGAGCAAAAGGGAAGAGATACGCCCTCCCAAGTTCCAGAATAATGATACACCAGCCACTTGGCGGTTTTCAGGGACAGGCAACAGATATAGAGATACACGCAAAGGAGATACTTAGACTAAAAAGATACCTTAATGAGAAATTGGCAGAGCATACAGGACAACCGTTAGAAAAGATAGAGGCGGACACAGAAAGGGATTTCTTTATGTCAGCATACGAAGCCAAAGAATACGGCTTAATAGACAAAGTAATAGAAAAAAGGTAAACAGGTATGGAGCAGATAAATAAATGTTCCTTCTGTGGGAAAGACCAGTCTGAGGTAAAGGTTTTAATAGCCGGTCCAGACAACATATTTATATGTGATGACTGTATAAACCAGTGTAATCTCCTTTTAAAAGAAGAGATAGAGAACCTCCCACAGGAGGAGCTTAAAGAACTACCTAAACCTGCTGAGATAAAAAGGAAACTTGATGAGTATGTTATAGGGCAGGAAAGGGCTAAAAAGATACTTTCCGTTGCAGTATACAACCACTACAAAAGGATTTTTTACCCACAGAAGTATACCGATGATGATGTGGAGCTTGAGAAAAGTAATATACTCCTAATAGGACCAACAGGTTCAGGGAAAACACTTTTAGCAAGAACATTAGCAAGGATACTTAATGTGCCATTTGCAATAGCAGACGCCACAAACATAACAGAGGCGGGATATGTAGGTGAAGATGTGGAAAGTATACTGGTTAGACTGCTACAGGCGGCTGACTACGATGTGGAAAAAGCCCAAAAGGGAATTGTATACATAGATGAGATAGATAAGATAGCCAAAAAAAGCGGAGAAAACCCGTCTATCACCAGAGATGTGTCAGGTGAAGGTGTCCAACAAGCCCTTTTAAAAATACTTGAAGGGACAGTGGCAAACCTACCTCCCCAAGGTGGCAGGAAACACCCACACCAAGACTTTATCCAGCTTGACACAACAAATATACTCTTTATACTCGGTGGGGCTTTTGTAGGACTTGAGGATATTATTAAACAGAGAATAGGCAAAAAATCTATGGGATTTACCGCAGATATAAAATCAAAAACAGAGGAAAAAGACCTACTATCACAGGTAAGGGTGGAAGACCTTATAAAGTATGGTTTAATACCTGAGTTTATCGGTAGAATACCTGTAATAGCCACCCTTGAGGAGTTAGACGAGGACGCCCTTGTAAGGGTGTTAACAGAACCTAAAAATGCCCTTATACGCCAGTATAAAAAACTACTTGCAATGGACGGCGTAGATTTAGAGTTTACAGAGGAAGCAATACGGGAAATAGCCAGAGAGGCGATAAAAAGAAAAACAGGGGCAAGGGGCTTAAGGGCAATAGTAGAAGAGATAATGCTTGATGTTATGTATGAGATACCAGACGCAAAAGGGGTCAAAAAAGTAATAATAGACAAAGATGTGGTTTTAAGAAAGAAAAAACCTGTAATGGTTTACGAAAAAGCAAGCTAAAATGTCCACAGTAAAAAGTGTAAAGTTTATAAAAAGTGCAGTTGAACCAAAGGATTACCCACAGCCACACTTCCCTGAGATTGCCGTTGTAGGTAGGTCTAATGTGGGTAAATCCTCCCTTATAAACGCAATTTTCAACAGAAATATAGCCAAAGTTTCAGCCTCCCCGGGGAAAACCAGACTTATAAACTACTTCCTATTAAACGATAACATCTACTTTGTAGACCTTCCCGGGTATGGGTATGCAAAGGTATCAAAGGCAGAAAAAAACAGATGGAAAAAAATGATAGAAAACTACTTTAGAAACAGGGAAAACCTATCTCTGGTAATACTCCTTGTTGACAGTAGACACCCCCCAACCAAGTTAGACATTATGATGAAAGATTGGCTTGAGGCATTGGGAATACCATACATTGTTGTTGCCACAAAAATGGACAAGCTGAACCAAAGCCAGAAGGCAAAAGCCTTAAAAACAATAAGGGAAACATTAGGATTACCTAAAGATTTCCCTGTATTCCTTACATCATCAAAGGAAAAAACAGGTATAAAAGAGTTGGTGTCATACATTTTAAAACATATACAGGAAGGGGAGTAAATGCTTATATCACAGAAGTTTCAGCAGAAAAAACCCCTTATATGCTACTTTATGGCAGGATACCCATCTATGGAAGACAGCTTTAAAACAGCAGAAACACTTATACAAGCAGGGGCAGATATACTTGAGGTTGGTGTGCCTTTCTCCGACCCTGTGGCAGATGGGATAACAATACAGGTAGCCCACGAAAAGGCAGTAAAGGACGGAATTACACCACTACACGCATTCCAATTGATGAAACAGATAAAGGAAAAATACCCAGAAATCCCACTAATACCAATGACCTACTACAACCCTATATTTGTTATAGGGGAAGAGAAATTTACAGATATGGCAAAGGAACACGGGGCAGATGGATTTATCGTCCCAGACCTACCCCCAGAGGAAGCAGACAGCCTTAAGGAAAAATTAGAAAAAAAAGGAATAGAGCTAATATTCTTACTTGCCCCAACATCACACACAGAAAGGATAAAGATTGTAGGGGAAAAATCAGGTAGTTTTATATACTATGTTTCCCTTACAGGTATTACAGGGGCGAGGGAAACACTCCCTTGGGAAGAGCTTGAGAAAAAGGTAGCCAAAATAAAGGAGCTTACAGGTAAAAAGGTTGCAGTTGGTTTTGGGGTATCAAAAGGTGAACATACAGCGAGGCTGTCAAAAATAGCAGACGGGGTTATTGTAGGAAGTGCAGTCGTAAAGCTACAAGGCAAAAGGGATTTTGAAGGAATAAAAAGGCTGGTAAAAGAGTTAAAAGAGGGAATGGAATGATTACAGTTGTTGATTACGGAATGGGAAACCTAAGGAGTGTAGCAAAAGCATTAGAAAAGATAGGATTAGATGTAAAAGTCTCCTCAAACCCAAAAGATGTGGAGAACGCTAAAGCTATAGTTGTCCCCGGGGTTGGGGCATTTGGGGACGCAATAAAAAATTTAGACAGGTTAGGTTTAATAGAGCCAATAATAAAAGATATAGAAAAGGGCAAACCATACTTAGGTATATGCTTAGGTTTGCAAATACTTTTTGAGAAGGGCTTTGAGTTTGGGGAGCATAAAGGTTTAGGGGTTGTAAAGGGAAAGGTTGTTAGATTTCCAGATAAAAAGGGCTATAAAATTCCCCATATGGGCTGGAACCAAATTTGGAAGAAAAAAGAAGAAGGGCTATTTACAGATATAAAAAACGGTGAGTTTTTTTACTTTGTCCACTCTTTTTATGTCGTCCCAGAGGAAGAAAATATAACAGCCTCAACAACAGACTATATAACCGATTTCTGTTCATCAATACAAAAAGACAATATCTGGGCTGTCCAATTCCACCCAGAAAAGAGCCAAACAGTCGGCTTAAAACTACTACAAAACTTCAAAAGGTTTATAGGGAATTAATACTTAATCAAGGAGAATTTAAAATGAAAAAGATTATATTTAATGAAAGTGAGATACCTAAGCATTGGTATAACATACTACCAGATTTACCGTCTCCACTTGACCCACCACTTGACCCAGAAACAAAAGAACCTATGAACCCGGATAAGCTAAAAGCATTATTCCCAGAAGCGCTAATAGAACAAGAGATGTCTGACCAGAGATGGATAGAGATACCACCTGAAGTTCTGGAAGTTTACAGTATTTGGAGACCTACGCCGCTTATAAGGGCAACAAATTTAGAGGAATACTTAGATACCCCTGCGAAGATATATTATAAATACGAAGGGGTAGCCCCTCCCGGAAGTCATAAACCTAACACTGCAGTTCCACAGGCATACTACAACGCAATGGAGGGGATAAAAAAACTAACTACAGAAACAGGGGCAGGACAGTGGGGCAGTTCCCTTGCATTTGCAGGTCAGTATTTTGGTGTTCAAGTTAAGGTTTATATGGTTAAGGTCAGCTACCACCAAAAACCCTACAGAAGGGTGTTAATGGAAACTTGGGGGGCAGAGGTAATACCAAGTCCCAGCCCATACACAAAATCTGGGAAAGCGATACTTGAGAAAGACCCTGATAACCCCGGTAGCTTAGGGATAGCAATAAGTGAGGCTGTGGAAGAAGCCCTTGAAAATCCAGATACACATTACTCCCTTGGAAGTGTTTTAAACCACGTATTACTACATCAAACTGTTATTGGGTTAGAGGCAAAAAAACAACTGGCAAAAGTAAAACATTACCCTGATATTGTTATAGGTGCTGTTGGAGGTGGAAGTAATTTCGGTGGGCTTGCACTACCATTTATGATAGAAAGGTTAAATGGGGACAGTTGCACCCGTTTTATAGCAGTGGAACCTGCATCTTGTCCAACTTTAACAGAAGGGGAATATAAATACGACTTTGGCGATACTGTAGGTTTTACACCGCTTATGAAGATGCATACCCTTGGACACGATTTTATCCCACCTTCAATACACGCAGGGGGCTTAAGATACCACGGAATGGCACCTATAATCTCAAAGCTGTATAAAGAAGGTTTAATAGAGGCTGTAGCAGTTCCACAAACGGCTATATTTAAAGCCGCTGTTGATTTTGCAAAAACAGAGGGTATAGTCCCTGCCCCTGAAAGTGCCCACGCAGTTAAGGTAGCTATTGACGAGGCTATAAAATGTAGAGA
>JAADEV010000084.1 GCA_013153295.1 Aquificota bacterium
CTGCATTTGCCCAGCTTTCTAAAACTTCCTGTGCGTATTTGTTTCCAGATTTTGCAAGCTCAACAACATCATTAAAGTAGTCATATACAAGGAGGATATTTTTTAAAGCCTTTGCCGCTTCTTTTGCAATTTCTTCATCTTTATGAGATAAAGCCTTAACAAGAGGCTCTACATTGTATCCACCAAGCATTGTTCCGAGTATCTGAACTGCGTGAACAGGAGTTATAGCAAGGGATTTTGCTTTCCCTTCTATAATGTCAGCAAGGAACTTAGCCTTTACAAACGCCGCTTCATCAACCCCTGGTGGCACTCTGTTTAAGAATAAATCCATAAGATACTCTTCCTCAACAATTGGAACCTGCTGAAGAAGTTCTACAAGCTCCTCCACCTGTTTTTTGTTTAGAGGTAGCGGAGGTATCCCAAGTTTTGCCCTTTCTTCCACGTGTTTCTTATACTCCTGTAAAAAACTCATACAACACACCTCTCTTAAAGTTTTTTTCAGAATGAATATTATATATCTGTGAATTATCTAAAATCAAACACTGTTTGATAAGTGTAAAGTTTGCTGAAAAGCCATTTAAAAAAATTGCAAATTTTGTGGGAGTGGGATATAATACTTGTTCTGAATTTAGAGTAGGAGGTTTAGATGGCGCACACAAAATCTGCCAGAAAAAGGGTTAGACAGGCTGAAAAGAGAAGAAAGATAAACAGATACCATATATCCAGAATGAAGACAGCTATAAAGAGAATAAATGAAGCATTAAAAAACAAAGATGTGGAAACAGCTGAAAAACTCCTTCCACTGGCACAGAAACTTGCTTACAGAGCGGCGGCAAAGGGTGCTATCCACAAAAACGAAGCCTCAAGGAGAATTTCAAGGGTAGCCCAAAAGATAAACCAAGCAAAACAAACATTAGCCTCTTAAAACTAAACTAAAGTGGCGGTGTAGCTCAGCCGGTTAGAGCACGCGGCTCATATCCGCGGAGTCGCAGGTTCGAGTCCTGCCACCGCCACCATTCCCAAAAGATGTGGTTGAAAAAAAATTCCTAAAAGCAGTTAAAGACTACAACCTAATAAACCCTAAAGACACAATCCTCATTGCCTTTTCCGGTGGAGTAGACTCTACAGTTCTAACCTACCTTTTAAAAAAATTCCAAAATTACCTTAAGATAAAAAAGATAGGCTTAGCCCACCTAAACCACCAGCTTAGGGAAGGAGAGGCTGACAGAGACCAGCAGTTTTGCACAGAGTTTGCACAGGGGCTTTCTTTACCAATCTACACCAAAAAGGTGGATATAAAGGGACTTTCTAAGAAAAAATCAGTTGAAAGTGTAGCAAGGGCTGAAAGATACAGATTTTTAAAAGAGGTGGCTAAAAAGGAAGGCTATAACAAAATAGCCACAGGACACCACCTATCAGACCTTGTGGAAACTATGGTTCTGTGGTTCATACAGGGAAATAAAAAAGGGGCAAGGGGTTTTAGACCACAGGAAGGGAATATAATACGCCCCTTATACAACCTTACAAAGGAAGAGATAACTGTATACGCTAAAGAAAAAGGTATACCCTTTGTTGAAGATAGCACAAACCTCTCCACAGATATTTTAAGGAATAAGATTAGACACAAAGTAATCCCTGTTTTAAAAGAGGTTAACCCTTCTTTGGAAAAATCCCTACAGGTGGAAAGCTACTTCCTTAACTTAGACCAACAGTATTTAGACCAGCTTGCCACAGAGTTTTCACAGAAATTTCCCACAAAAAAGGTAAAATTAAAGGATATACTGGAGCTTCCTGAAGCGTTGAGATACAGGGTTTTAGCAAACTGGATACAGAAAGCAACAGGGGATTACCCCTCCTACACAAAACTGATGGAAATACTTAGGATACTGGAAAAAGGAGGGGAAAAAAGGGTTGACATAACCAACAGTTTTACACTGGTAAAAACTGTAGACAGCTTAGAGATACTAGAAAAGGAACAGTTAAAAAAAGAAGGTTTTAGCTATACCATAAAGGAAGGGGAAGAGGTAGAGGTAAACGGGCTAAAGATAAGATGTTTTACAGTGGAGGATATTAGCCGAGATTTAATAAAAGATGAAAAGAAAACCGTTTGTTTTGAAATAGACGGGGAAAACCCTGTGTTTACCATTAGGAGCAGGAAAGAGGGAGACAGATTTTTGCCCTTTGGACACAAAACAGAAAAAAAACTTAAAGATGTGATGATAGACCTTAAGATACCGAAATATTTACGGGACAGCATACCCCTTTTACAGTTTAGGAATAAAATATTATGGATAGTAGGATACAAAAGGTCTAATTGGTATCCTATAAAAAACAAAGGTGGTAAAAAGATTTGTTTTGAAATAAAGGAGGTCTGAGATAGTGCAACTTTCAAGGAGTATCTTAATCTGGTTTCTAATAGGGGCATTAATGATTTTTGCCTTTAATATGCTTGGTTCAAAACAGATGGTAAATAATCGGGTCTCCTTTTCCGAGTTTGTGGAAATGGTAAATGAAGGGCAGGTGGTAAAGGCTACAGTTAAAGGAGATGAGATAATCGCCATAACAAAATCCGGTGAAAAGATAGAAACAGCCATACCTGAAGGCTACAGTAAGATATACGATATACTACAGGAAAACGGCGTAAAAATAGATGTTATCCCATCAGAAAGGGCTGGCTGGCTTACAACCTTGCTGGTGTCGTGGTTGCCTATACTCCTGTTTATTGGTCTTTGGATATTTATGATGCGGCAGATGTCAGGTGGGTCTAACAGGGCTTTTTCCTTTGCAAAATCAAAGGCAAAGGTTTATCTGGAAGAGAAACCTAATGTTAAGTTAGACGATGTAGCTGGAATGGACGAGGTAAAAGAAGAGGTAAAAGAGATAATAGACTACCTAAAAGACCCACAAAGGTTTCAAAAGTTAGGGGGAAAAGCCCCAAAGGGAATACTCCTTTATGGAGACCCGGGGGTTGGTAAAACACTACTTGCAAAGGCTATAGCAGGTGAGGCAAGTGTTCCATTTATATCAATCTCAGGTTCAGACTTTGTGGAGATGTTTGTTGGTGTTGGGGCGGCAAGGGTAAGGGATTTATTTGAAACGGCAAAAAAACACGCCCCCTGCCTTGTTTTTATAGATGAGATAGACGCAGTAGGTAGGGCAAGGAGCGGTGTAGGTTTCGGTGGGGGACACGACGAAAGGGAGCAAACATTAAACCAGCTACTTGTGGAGCTTGACGGTTTTGATTCCGGTGAAGGTATTATTGTTATAGCGGCAACAAACAGACCTGATATACTTGACCCTGCATTACTTAGACCGGGGAGGTTTGATAGACAAATCTCTGTGCCAAAACCAGATGTAAAAGGTAGATACGAGATACTAAAGGTTCACGTAAAAAAGAAAAAGATACCACTTGATAAAGATGTAGACCTTATGGTTATAGCAAGGGGGACACCGGGCTTTTCCGGAGCAGACCTTGCAAACATAGTAAACGAAGCCGCCCTCCTTGCGGCAAGGAAAAGGAAAGACAAAGTCGGTATGAAAGAGTTTGAAGAGGCTATGGACAGGATAATGATGGGTCTGGAAAGGAAAGGAATGGCTATCACCCCAGATGAGAAAGAAAAGATAGCCTACCACGAGGTAGGACACGCAATAGTAAGCCTTATGTTTAAAGAGGCAGACCCATTACACAAAGTATCAATTATCCCAAGGGGTATGGCTTTAGGTGTTACGGTGAACCTGCCAGAGGAAGATAGGCATATCTACTCTAAGAAAGACCTACTTGCCAGACTTCACCAGCTATTCGGTGGAAGGGCGGCAGAAGAGGTATTTTACGGAAAGGACGGTATAACAACTGGAGCAGAAAACGACCTAATGAGGGCTACAGAGCTTGCATACAGGATAGTAGCCTCTTGGGGAATGACAGATGAGCTTGGACCAATCCATGTATCCACAAACAGAAGCAACCCGTTTATGCCCCAGCAATCACCTGAGATAAGTGAAGAAACAGCAAGGAAGATAGACGAGCAGGTAAACAAACTGTTAAGGGAAACATACCAGAGAACAAAAGAGATAGTTGAAAGCTACAAAGATGCTGTTATGGCAGTTGTAGAGCTTTTACTTGATAAGGAAACAATAACCTGTGATGAGATGGTAGCAATATTGGAGGAGTATGGGGTTCCTGTAATAAACAGATGTAGAAAATCTATAGTAGAGGTTATATCTGACAGTTCAGCACCAGACGCACCTGTGGGGACTATAGACTGATGATAGACACACACGCCCACCTTGATATGCTTAAAAGCGAAGAAGATATAAAAGAAAGTGTTGAAAGGCTAAATGCTATTATAACAATCGGCTGTGATAAAGAAGAGATATACAAAGCGGTTGAGTTTGCAAACAGATACACCAATGTTTATGCCTCAGTAGGATACCACCCCTACGATGTAAAAGGGCTTTCTGATGAAGATATACAGGTTCTAAAGGACTTAGCAGTAAAAAACAGTAAGGTGGTAGCAATAGGTGAAACTGGACTTGATTACTACAGGGATATTACCCCCAAAAATATCCAATGGGAGTTTTTTGAGAAACAGCTTAACCTTGCAAAGGAGCTAAACCTACCTGTTGTAATACATTCAAGAAGTGCAAACGAAGACACAATAGAAATATTAAAAAACCATTCCCCTCTCCCCGCTGGCGGTGTTATGCACTGCTTCGGTGGGGATATTCCTATGATGGAAAAAAGTGTGGAGCTTGGCTTTTACATATCATTTGCAGGGAATATAACATACCCAAAGGCTGATAACCTCCGTAAGGTTGCAAAGGCTACACCTATTGACAGACTTTTACTGGAGACGGACAGCCCTTTCCTATCACCCCAGAAAAAAAGGGGAAAACCTAACAAGCCGACTAACATATTTTACACACTTGAGTTTGTAGCCAACCTCCTTGGTATTCCTACACAACAGCTTGAGGGGATAACAGACAGTAATGCAAAGAAACTTTTTAGGCTTCAGTAGGGGGTGATTAATATGTCTAAGTATTCAGTTATTATAGTAGGTGGAGGTGTGGCAGGTTTAACCTGTGGTATTACCCTTGCCTCTGCAAAGGGAAAGTTTGATTTTATGGAGGATAAAAGGTTCTTAATACTTTACGAGGATTACAGCGACCTGTATAAAGCCCTTTTGAACAATGTGCCGGGTATCCCAAAGGGAACAAAGGGAAAGGAGCTGATAAACTACATTAGACAGCAGGCTTCCCAGTTTGATAACTTAGAGCTTATTAAGGAAAAGGTTATAAGGATAGAAGGTAAAGCTGGGGATTTTACAGTGTTTACAGACCAAAACAGCTACAAAGGTGAGATAATAGTATTGGCAACCGGTTTTCACAAATTTGATATACAGGGACTTGATATACAGGTTGTCCCACACAAAAAATCCCCAAGACCGGGGAAAATTATGATACCTAACGATGACTACAAGGTAAAAGATGGTGTGTATGTAGCCGGTTTACTTGCAGGGGTTATAACAATGTATGCCTCAGCGTCAGGTAGCGGTGCAGAAGTAGGGTGTAAAATCCTGTCCCAGTGGGCAGGTAAAACTGTAGTGGTTCACGATGTTCCAGAAGAGAAGTAGTATACTTATTTCCCTTTTTGTGTTCCTTACAGCTTTTTTCGTATACTCTGCAAATATAGGGGGATTATATATATACTCCCTTGATGAGGCAAAAAATTCTGAGTGTGCAAGGGAGATGTTAGAAAGGGGGGATTTAATAGTTCCTACCTTTAACTACGAGCTTAGAACAGACAAGCCCCCTGTCCATTACTACTTTATGATGTTAGCCTATAAGCTGTTTGGGATTAACGAGTTTTCAGCAAGGTTTTTCTCTTCAGTTTTCGGAGGGCTTACGGTTTTAATAACATTTCTATTTGCCCGTAGATACTTAGGGGAAAAGGTAGCCTTCCTCTCCTTTATCGTTCTAATATCTTCCCTACATACATCTATACAGTTCCATATGGCTGTTCCAGACCCCTACCTTATTTTTTGGATAAACGCCTCCCTGTTTTCCTTTTTTGTCTGGTATATGGAAAGGAAAGGGCTGTTCCTTTACCTGTTTTACCTTTTTATGGGGCTTGGGGTGTTAACAAAGGGACCTGTTGCTGTAGTTCTTCCAGTTGGAATTGTGGGAATGTTCCTCCTGTGGGAAAGGAAGGTATCACTGTCATTTTTAAAACAGCTTAAACCTTTAGTAGGTATCCTTATTGTTCTTTTAGTGTCCTTACCTTGGTATGTGGCTGTAGCTTTAAAAACAGATATGGTTTGGCTTAAGGAGTTTATATTAAAACACAACTTACACAGGTTCTCCGCCCCTATGGAGGGACACGGTGGTATATTCCTGTTAACATTCGCCTTTGTTTTTGTAGGGCTACTTCCCTTCTCTGTGTTTATCTTACAGGGCTTAAAGGAATGGCTAAAGGAAAGGGATAAACCTGTTTTTAGATTTCTGTTCCTCTTTGCCACTATTTATATAATCTTTTTTTCCATATCAAAAACAAAACTACCAAACTACACAGTTCCAGCATACCCTCCCTTAGCTGTTATACTTGGATACTATCTGTCTAAAATTAATACAACCCCCTTAAGGGGCAACCTTGTAAGTGTCAGTGTATTCATTGTTATCTCTGTAGCATTGGTTGTAGGACTTTATATAGGTTTAAAAAATGAACCTCCTGTATCAGACCTTGCACACAGTAGCCTCTGGTTTCTAATACTTACAGCAGGGGGAATACTAACATTTGTGTTTTTTAAAAGGAAACAGTTTACAACTGGGATACTAACCCTTTCTGCTTTCTCAGTTTTTATGGGGTTTGTCTTTTTCTATATAGCATACCCCCCTATAGACAGGCGGAACCCTGTAGCCCAGATGTTGCCCCTTATAGAAAAGGATAAAAGTGTAGCTTACTATAGGAGTTTTAACCCTGCATTTGTTTTCTACTTAAGGAAACGTATCCCCCCTTTAGAAAGGGAAAGGCTAAAAGACTACCTATCCCAAAGTGATAGGGTTTATATCCTAACCAGAAAAAGGTGGCTTAAAGATTTTAAAGGGATACAAAACGCCTTTGTCCTAAAGGTTGTTAAAGATTTATTTGAGAAAAAGGTCTCTGCGTTAGTATCTAATGGGAGGTAGTTTCCCCTTCCTTTGACAGCCTTTTGTAAGCCTCCTTTGCGGCGTTGGTTTCAGCTTCCTTCTTTGACTTTCCTTTACCTATAGTTTTTAAATCCTCTATCTGACATTCTACAGTAAAAACTTTGTCGTGTTCAGGTCCCTTTGTCATAACAACTTTGTATTTAGGGGTTTTACCGAAAACCTTTTGGGTTAGTATCTGGAGTAGGGATTTGTAATCCCTTGGAATATCACCATTCTTTATATCCTTTATAAGCTGGTCTTTAAAAAATCTGTTAAAAATCTCCCTTGGTATATCTATACTGTATCCACAGTCTACATAAATCGCCCCGAAAACAGCCTCAAACACATCACATAGTAAACTTTCCCTTTCCATACCCTTTTGGGCTATCTCCCCTTTACTAAGTAAAACCAGTTCACCTAAGTTTATTATCCTTGCCAGTTTAGAAAGGTATGCCTCACTAATTACAGCTGAACGGATTTGGGATAACTCCCCTTCCCTTGCCTTTGGAAATGCCTTTATGAGTATCTCACTTACAATTAGTGATAGAACAGCATCACCTAAAAACTCTAATACCTCGTAGTCTGCTATTTTTTTAGGATACTCAACTGCAAATGAACGGTGGGTTAGGGCGTTTAAAAGGATAGTTTTATCTTTAAACTGGTATCCAAGCCTTTCTTCTAATACTTTTATCCTTTCAGCAAACTCTTTAACCAGATTATCCTTCATAGGCTTTAAATGCCAAGCAGGCGTTTGTTCCACCAAAACCAAACGAGTTAGATATGGCTACTTTTACAGGATACTCCACAGCTTTGTTAGGTGTGTAATCTAAATCACACTCAGGGTCAGGGTGTTCGTAGTTTATTGTAGGTGGGATTATACCTGTTTCTATTGTTTTTACTGTAGCCACAGCCTCAACTGCCCCTGCCGCACCTAAAAGGTGTCCAATCATTGATTTTATAGAGCTTATTTTAAGTTTGTATGCGTGGTCTCCAAAGACCTTTTTTATTCCAAGGGTTTCCACTTTGTCATTTAAAGGTGTTGATGTTCCGTGGGCATTGATATAATCCACATCTTCAGGGGATAGGTTTCCGTCCCTTAATGCCATCTCCATAACCCTTACTGCTCCATCTGCGTCTGATGAAGGGGCTGTAATATGGTGGGCGTCCCCTGTCATTCCGTATCCCACAACCTCTGCGTATATCTTTGCACCTCTCTTTAGGGCGTGTTCCAACTCCTCTAAGATAAGGATACCTGCACCTTCACCCATTACAAAGCCGTCCCTTTCTGCGTCAAATGGTCTTGATGCCTTTTGGGGTTCTTCATTCCTTGTTGAAAGGGCTTTCATATTTGCAAACCCTGCTATACCAAGGGGGGTAATGGCACTTTCAGTTCCCCCTGCTATCATAATATCAGCGTCTCCCCTTTGTATTACTTTAAAAGCGTCCCCTATTGAGTGTGTTCCTGTGGCACAGGCGGTCACAACACAGGAGTTAGGTCCCTTAAATCCAAACTCTATAGATATATAACCGGAAGCCATATTTGATATACCAGATGGTATAAAGAAAGGTGATACTCTCCTTGCCCCTTTTTCAAGGAGTAAGGTCTGCTGTTCTTCAATATCCCTAAGGCCGCCGATACCGGTTCCTACTATAACACCTGCCCTATTCAGGTTTATACTGCCTAAATCCAGTCCTGCGTCTGCTACAGCCTCCTTGGCGGCAACCATAGCAAACTTTACAAAATCACTCATTCTTTTAGCTTCTTTAGGGTTAAGGTATTTTTTCGGGTCAAAATCTTTAATCTCTCCGGCTATAACCACAGGCAGGTTGTAGGAGTAAGGGTCAAACCTTTTTATAACATCTATTCCACTTTTACCCTCTACTAAAGCCTGCCAAGTGTCTGCTACATTATGACCAACCGGAGTTATTGCCCCTAAACCGGTAACGACGACCCTTCTACCCATAGCCTAATTATTCTCCTTTCTTAGATTTAATATACTCTATAACATCTCCTACAGTTGTGATTTTCTGTGCGTCTTCGTCTGGGATTTCAATATCAAACTCTTCCTCAAAAGCCATAATAAGTTCTACCACATCAAGGCTGTCAGCCCCAAGGTCATCTGTAAACTTAGCCTCAGGAGTAATTTTCTCCACATCAACCCCTAACTGTTCTGCGATAATTTCCTTAATTCTTTCTTCCATCTTTAACCTCCAAACAGATTTTTGTATTTAAAATCTTTAATACATTCCACCGTTTACGTGTATCGTTTCACCGTTTATGTAAGATGCCATCTCTGAGGCAAGGAATACAACAGGGTCAGCTACCTCTTCAGGCTTTCCAAACCTTCCCATAGGTATCTGTTCCAGATACTTTTCTTTTATCTCAGCTGGTATCTGGTCTGTCATATCTGTTTCTATAAATCCCGGTGCTACTGCGTTAACTGTTATACCCCTTGATGCAAGTTCCTTTGCAAGGGATTTGGTAAACCCTATAAGACCGGCTTTTGTTGTTGCGTAGTTTACCTGTCCTGCGTTCCCGGTGAAACCGACAACAGATGAGATATTTATAATCCTACCCCATCTTTTTTTCATCATTCCTTTTACAACAAGTTTTGTTATTTTAAATGTTCCTGTAAGGTTTGTGTTTATAACCTCTTCCCAGTCTTCATCTTTCATTCTGATAAACAAGGTATCCCTTGTTAAACCTGCGTTGTTTACTAAAATATCAACTGCTTTTACAACCTGTTCTATCTCCTTCCACTGGGAGGCTATATCTTCTGAAAAATCAAGTTTAAAACCGTAAGCCTCAACTCCAAACTCATTCTTTATATTTTCAGCTACAAGCTGGGCGTTGGCTTTGTTTCTGCCTGTTATAATAACCGTTGCCCCGTGCTGGGCAAACTTTGTAGCTATAGCCTTTCCTATTCCCCTTGTAGACCCTGTAATAAGGGCTACTTTACCTTTAAAATCCAACTATCCTCTCCCTACCACTTTTGTAAAACTCTGTTAATTATCTTACAATAAAAATTAAGGGTAGTTAACCATTTTGTTGGTGAAATAGAAAGAGAGATAAAATTAGGTTGAGATAAAAAATATCATGCATAAAAGCCTTAGTCTTTCTCTTTAAATTAGCTATATAACTTCTGATAACAGAGTGAAAAGCCTCATTTCTATTTACCTTCCCACCTTTCTTAACTATATGTTTCCCCT
>JAADEV010000061.1 GCA_013153295.1 Aquificota bacterium
CCACACTCTTTACATTTTAAAGCCTTGATTTTTTCCAATCTTTTAGACCTCCGATGGTATCTGTGAAATATTAAATTATCTTACAATAAGATAGAGAAAAATAAAATATCAGAGAAGTTTTAACTTATATGTTTATAAACAAAATCTTTTAAAGCATAGACACTTTCTACAATATCACCATACATATCCATATCGTAGCAAACAGATACAGCGCAACCATCTGATAGGGATAAATCCTCTATCTCAATTATGTTATGTATCCAATCTGGAAATTTAACAGTGGTTTTTTTCTGTATTTCATCAACGAGAGCTGTAATACTATCTGTATTAACACTTAAGTTGAAAGCCTCAGCTAAGGCTTTAAGTAGATAAACAACCCCATTATTTAAATGGTAAAAAACAAGTCCATCATCACAAAACTGAACATCCATTAATTCCTCTACCTGTTTTATTTCCTGTTCAGCCTTCTCCAAATAATCCTTAACCATCTCCACAATACCCCGTATTACGACTATATTGTATTTCACATTTCATTTTACAATATATTTTTGTCCTAAATAATATTCAGGGGTGTGTCTGTATGGTGTATGATGCTGAGTATGATGTGGCTGTGGTAGGGGGTGGACACGCAGGGATAGAAGCGGCACTTGCCTCTGCAAAGTTAGGGGCAAAAACTGTCCTAATTACCCTTGATAAAGAAAAGATTGGGGTAATGCCTTGCAACCCTGCTATTGGCGGTATAGCAAAGGGAATAGTGGTAAGGGAAATAGATGCCCTCGGTGGGGAGATGGGAAAGGCAATAGACAGCACAGGTATACAGTATAAAACCTTAAATGTAAGGAAGGGTCCCGCTGTCCGTTCCCCAAGGGCACAGGCAGATAAAGAGGAATACAGAAAGTATATGGTTAACAAAGTGTTAAACACCCCTAACCTTACAGTGTTGGAAGGTGAGGCTACAGATATTCTGTTAAAAAAGAACACAAACGAAGTAGAAGGGGTTGTTGTAGATAACAGTATAAAGCTAAAGGTAAAAAGTGTTGTTATTACTACAGGAACATTTCTAAACGGGGTTATACATATAGGGGATAAACAGATACCTGCCGGTAGAATGGGAGAAAAGCCGTCTACAGGACTATCCCAGTTTTACAAAAGGGTAGGTTTCCCTTTACAAAGATTTAAAACAGGGACACCGGCAAGGCTTGATAAAAACAGTATAAACTGGTCTATACTGGAAGAAGCCCCGGGGGACGAACCACCTCCTAAATTTTCCTTTTGGACTGACCCTGTAGGTTCATACTGGTTTAAGGAAGGTCAGAAGGAACAGGTATCCTGTTATATTACATACACAACACCGGAAACACACAGAATAATAAGGGAGAACCTTCACAGGACAGCCCTTTACGGTGGGGCTATTACAGGGGTTGGTCCAAGATACTGTCCATCAATAGAGGATAAAATTGTAAAGTTTGCCAATAAAGAGAGGCATACAGTATGGCTTGAACCGGAAACAAGGGACGGAATAAGCATATACCCAAATGGATTGTCAACCTCCCTACCTGAAGATGTCCAGTGGGAGATGTATCGTTCAATCCCCGGTTTAGAAAATGTGATACTACTAAAACCGGCTTACGCCATAGAATACGATATAGTCCCACCTACAGAGTTGTATCCCACATTGGAAACAAAAAGGGTAAAAGGGCTTTTCCACGGTGGAAACTTTAACGGAACAACCGGTTATGAAGAGGCAGGGGGTCAAGGTATACTTGCAGGTATTAACGCCGCCAGAAGGGCTTTAGGAAAGGATTTAATCTACATAAGAAGGGACGAGGCTTATATCGGTGTTATGGTAGACGACCTTACAACAAAAGGGGTTGTAGAACCTTACAGACTGTTTACCTCCCGTTCTGAGTATAGATTACACCTTAGACAGGACAACCCAATACTTAGACTTTACAAAAAGGCTTATGATATAGGAATGCTTACCCCACAGGAGTATAAACTGGCAAAAGAAACAGAGGAGGAGATAAACAGCTGGCTTGAAAGGTATAAAACAGAAAGGATAAAGGAAGGTGGTAAGTCAATTACAGTGTTTGAGTTTCTAAAACGCCCTGATGTGGATACAGAAAAACTAAAGGAGATAGGTATAGATATACCTGACAGGGATTATGTTAGGGAAGCGGTGGAGATAAACACAAAATACGATGGATACTTTGAAAGGGAAGTAAAACTAAACGAAAAGATGAGGAACTTGGAGAAAATAAAAATACCAGCTGATATAGATTACTCCCAGATACCCGGGCTAAGGAAGGAGGTTGTCCAAAAGCTGTCTAAAGCAAAGCCCCTTACACTTGGACACGCATCAAGGTTAGAAGGGATAACCCCTGCATCAATAACGGCGATAATGGTTTATCTGGAGAAGATGAAAAGGGAGAGAAAGGGGGATTAAACCCCCCTGTGGTTGTTATTTTTTCTGTGAAAGCTGGGCTTTGAGAAGTTTACCTACCTTAAAATGAACCAGCTTCCTTGGTGGGATTTTTACCCTTTCACCTGTCCTTGGGTTTCTTACAATCCTCTCAGGTTTAGACCTTACCCTAAAGCTACCTAAACCCCTAATCTCTATCCTTTCACCCTTGGAAAGGGCATCAATCATAGCCTCAAATGTGCCATTTACCACAGCAGACACGGTCTTCTTACTTAAGAAGGGCATCTCCTTGGAAATGGTTTCTATAATGTCTGACTTCTTCATACTTCCTCCTCTATTTCATTGGGATTGATTTCCATAATCTCAAGCTGTTCTTTACACCTATCACATACCTTCTGCCCATCTTTACCAACAGATGTATCAAATATCCAACATCTTGGGCATTTTTCCCCTTCTGCTTCCTTAACAAAAACTTTAGCCCCTTTAACAGCCTCCCCTTCTATTACAACAGGGGCTTGAGGATATTCCCCTAACTCAACTTGGGAAACATTAAAGAAGAATTTAATCCAGTTAAGCCTTTCCTCCACCAGTTTTTTATACTCATCTGGTAATAATAGTATAACCTTTGCTTCGTATGGGTGTCTTATTAATCCCCCTTTCCTTGCCTCTTCAAGGGCTTTTAATACATCTTCCCTTACTGCAAGTAGCTTTTTGTATGTTTCCTCAAGTTGTAGGTCTACAAGGCTTTGGTCTGGTTGGGGCATAAGCTCAAGGTGGATACTGTCCTTTACAGATTTGTCAAACTGTTTAACATACCCCCATACCTCTTCCATTGTAAAGGATAGTATTGGGGCAAGTAGTTTTGCCAGTGATGTAAGCAAGGTATAAAGGACTGTCTGGGCTGATTTTCTCTCCAGTGTTGATGGGGCATAGGTATACAGCCTGTCCTTTAGTATATCAAGGTATATTGCTGACAGGTCTACGATTATGAATTTTTTAACCTCGTGGTATATTCTGTGGAAGCGGTAGCTTTGGTATGATTTGTGGGCTGTTTCTATAAGTTTTTGTAGTTTAGATAGTATCCATCTGTCTATCTCAAGTAGGTCTTTGTATTCTACACTGTCTTTAGTCGGGTCAAAGTCATACAGATTTCCAAGGAAGTATCTAAATGTGTTTCTTATCTTTCTGTAGTCGTCTGCTATTGCCTTTATTAGATTTGCCCCTATTTTTATATCCTCTGTGTAATCCTCTGACACAGTCCACAGCCTTAGTATATCTGCTCCATACTGTTTTATAACTTGAGATGGGGCTACCACATTACCAACAGATTTAGCCATCTTACGCCCCTTCTCATCAAGTATAAAGCCGTGGGTAAGGACATTATCGTAAGGCGCCCTTCCGTAGGAGGCTACACTTTCAAGTAGTGAGGATTGGAACCAGCCCCTATGCTGGTCAGAACCTTCCAGATACATATCAGCAGGCCATCTAAGTTCCTTCCATACACCTGTTTTTAAAACCGCCGAGTGGGACACACCGCTGTCAAACCAAACATCAAGTATATCCTCTTCCTTTTCAAACTCTGTTCCACCACACTTTGGACATTTGTATCCCTCTGGCAACAGCTCCTTTGCTTCCTTTTCAAACCATATATCAGCCCCATACTGGTATTCTTCAACTAACTTTGCAATATGCTCAAAAATCTCCCCATCTTCCACTATGTAGCCACAATCTTTACAGTAGAATACTGCTATTGGAACACCCCAGCTTCTCTGCCTTGATATACACCAGTCAGGTCTGTTTTCAACCATTGATTTTATTCTGTTTTTACCCCAGTGTGGTATCCAGTTTACCCTTTCTATCTCCTCTAAGGAGGCTTCCCTTAGGGTTTTACCGTTGTCTACCTTTGCCTCCATTGATATAAACCACTGTGGTGTAGCCCTAAAGATAACAGGGTTCTTACACCTCCAGCAGTGAGGGTATGAGTGGTTTATAAACTCTAAGTGTAGTAAAGCTCCAACCTCCTTTAACTTTTCAACTATAGGCTTGTTTGCATCAAAAACCCTAAGTCCCCTTATAAACTCTGGGGCTTCGTCTGTAAACCTACCTTCATCGTCCACAGGGGCAAAAGGCTCTACCCCATACCTCTGCCCTATTATGTAGTCCTCCTGACCGTGTCCCGGTGCCATATGGACAAGCCCTGTCCCTGTTCCCAGCTCAACAAACTCCGATAGGTATATTTTAGATACCCTGTCTATAAACGGGTGTTTGTATTCAAGTAGCTCAAGCTCCTTCCCTTTTACCTCTTTTACCACATCTCCCTTTATACCTGTTTTTTCAGAAAAGCTGTCTAAAAGCTCCTTTGCCACTATGTAGTTTTTCCCATCTGAGTTTAGAAACACATAATCAAACTCAGGGTTTACCATTATTCCAAGGTTAGCAGGTAAAGTCCAAGGGGTTGTTGTCCATATTACAGCGTAGGTATCACCACTTAGACCAAACGGTGTTTTTAGCAGTTTAAAGGCTACATATATTGAGGGGTCTTTTTTGTCTTTGTATTCTACCTCTGCCTCTGCTTCAGCTGTTTTATCGTATATACACCAGTAAACAGGTTTTTTACCCCTGTATGCTATACCCTTTTTAAATATCCTTCCAAGCTCCCTTATCTCCTGTGCTTGATAAGACGGGTTCATTGTAAGGTACGGCTTTTTCCAGTTTCCTATTACCCCTAACCTGATAAAATCCTCCTTCTGTATCTCCACATACTTATTGGCGTAATCCCTACACATTTTTCTAAACTGGGCTTTAGGGATATCCTCTTTCCTTTTTTTCTGGGATTTTAGTAATTTCTCCACCTCCCTTTCTATAGGCAAACCGTGGCAGTCCCACCCGGGAACAAACGGGGCATCTTTACCTGTCATTGATGCATACTTTACAAGGACATCTTTAAGTATCTTGTTTAAGGCGTGTCCTATATGGATATTACCGTTTGCATAGGGAGGTCCATCGTGTAGTATGTATTTCTCTTTACCTTCCCTTTCCTTTCTCAGGGCGTTGTATAAATCCATCTTTTCCCATTTTTGCAGTATTTCAGGCTCTTTTTTAGGTAGGTTTCCTTTCATAGGGAAGGCTGTTTTAGGCAGGTTAAGGGTGTCTTTCCAATCCAAGGTGTTAACCTCCAGATAAGTTTTAAGTAAGGATATAATATTATCTTATATTTTGATAAAAAAATAAAAAGGACAAAACAGATGGAAGAGAAAGGAAAGATGCTCCTTGTTGATGATGAAGAAGATGTATTACAGTCCTTTAAGATGATGTTTGAGATGGAAGGCTACCAAGTTTTAACAGCACCAGACCCTATCCAAGCCCTCTCTATACTTAAAGAAACAGAAGTAGATTTGGTAATCTCAGATATGAAAATGGGAGATATAGACGGATACCAGTTTTTAAAGATGTTAAGGGAGTTTGATGATATAACCAGTTTTATTGTCCTTACAGCATACGGCACAGTTGATAACGCCGTTAAATGTATAAAAGATGGGGCTTTTTACTATTTTGAAAAGCCAGCGAAATTTGAAGAGCCTTCCTTTTGGAAGATAATAGATGAGGCTATAAATAAAACCAGATTACTTAGGGAAAACAGAAAGCTAAAGGAAAAACTGGAGAAAAGGGAAAAGATAGATTTTATAATCACCCAAAACCAAGATATGAAGGCTATACTCCAGTGGGTAGAAGAGGTTGCTAAATACAATGTGGATATACTGATACAAGGTGAAAGTGGGGTCGGTAAAGAGCTTATAGCAAAGGCAATACAAACACTAAGCCCACGGAAGGATAAGCCGTTTATACCGCTAAACTGTGCCTCGTTCCAAAAGGATTTACTTGAAGCTGAGCTGTTTGGCTACAGAAGGGGGGCTTTTACAGGGGCTACAGAGGATAAAAAAGGTATATTTGAAGAGGCTGACGGAGGGACAATATTCTTAGATGAGATAGGGGAGCTACCCCTTGATATACAGGCTAAACTACTTAGAACGCTACAGGACGGAGAGATAAAAAGGATAGGTGATAACAAGCCTATAAAGGTTGATGTTAGGATTATAGCCGCAACGAACAAAGATTTGGAAAAATTAGTTGAAAAGGGTCTCTTTAGGGAAGACCTTTACTACAGAATAAGTAAAGAGGTTATAAAAATCCCCCCACTTAGGGAAAGGAAGGAGGATATACCACCACTTGTTATGCATTTTATCCAAAAATACAACAAAAGGTTTAATAAAAATATCCTTGGTATAAAGCCTGACGCCCTAAAGGTTTTACTTGAGTATAATTGGCCGGGGAATGTAAGGGAGCTGTCCAATGTAATAGAAGGGGCTGTCCTAAGGGCTAAAGATGGGGGGTATATAGAAAAGGAACACCTTAGGAAAGATGTATTTATTAATGTGGATAAATTCCCACTGAAATACGAAGAATACAAGGAGGAGATAATCAAAAAAGGTATGAAAACCTACCTAAATGTGCTACTTTCTATGACCTCAGGGAATATTACACAGGCGGCAAGGTTAGCAGGGATACCAAGGCAGTCCCTACAAAGGCTGATGAAAAAATACGGTGTAAAGGTGAAATGATACAGGAAAAACAGCTTTTAGAGTATGACAAATTTTTACAGCTACTTACAGAATACACACCTAACCCCCAGACAAAACAGCTGATAAACTCCCTTAACTATCAAACAGACAGGAAGAAGGTAAAAAAAAGCATAAAAAGAACCTCCCAGTTTTTGTCAGTCCTTGAAAAGGAAGGGTATATACCCCTTTCCACAATACCTGATATATCCCAGAGCTTAGAGCTTCTATCAATACAGGACAGTATACTATCACCACAGGATTTACTTGATATAGGAGCTGTTTTAAAAATCTCACGGGAGCTGAAAAGGTTCCTATCTGAGGGAATACAACAGCTTGATGAGGTGCAACAGCTTTACAGGGAACTGTTTTCATCAAGGGAGACAGAGAGGATTATAGAGGACAGTATAGACAGAAGTGGAATGGTAAAAGACACAGCAAGTAGAGATTTAGCAAAGATAAGAAGAAGTATAAAAGAGGTTGAAAAACAGATAGTAAACCACCTTGAGGGGATTATACACAGCCAAAAGTATGCAGATATTATTCAAGAAAAGATAATAACAGTTAGAAGGGACAGATATGTAATCCCTGTAAAACAAACCTTCTCCTCAAAGATACAGGGTATTATACAGGACAGGTCTGCATCAGGACAGACAGTATACCTTGAGCCTACATCTGTAGTTTACCTAAACAACAGACTGTCAGAGCTGAAACTGTCCGAGCAGATAGAGATTAGGAAAATCCTAAAATTTTTAACAGATATAGTTAGAACAAAATACCATCAGATAAAAAAGAGCTACCATACACTTATCCAGTTTGACTACCTTTACACAGTAGGTAAATACGCAAGGGAGTTTAAAGCCACATTCCCAGAAATATCACAGGAGGTAAACCTAAAAAAGGCAAAACACCCTATCTTCCTAATACTGGGAAAGGAGTTTAAGCCTATAGACCTTATACTTAACAGTGAAAAAAGGGGGCTTATAATAACCGGACCTAACACAGGGGGTAAAACAGTAGCCCTGAAAACAATGGGATTACTATCTATGCTTGTCCAAACAGGTATACCAATCCCTGTGGAAGAGGGCAGTAGTATACCGATTTTTAGTGGGATTTTCGCAGATATTGGTGATATGCAGTCAATAGAAAACGACCTTTCAACATTTTCCGCCCATATAACAAACATAAAAAGTATACTTTCCAAAGTTTCAGACACCAGCCTTGTTCTACTTGACGAGCTTGTAGCAGGAACAGACCCAGACGAAGGGTCAGCGTTGGGAATAGGCATACTTGAGTATCTAAAGGAGAAAAACAGCTACCTTATAGCCACAACCCATTTTAAACAGATAAAGGTATACGCCCTATCCCAGTCTTACTTCAGTGTAGCCTCAGTTGGATTTGATAAGGAAAAACTTACCCCAACATACACCCTACATTACAACTCTGTAGGGCAAAGTATGGCGTTTTACATAGCAGAAAGGTTAGGATTAGATAAGAAAATCCTACAAACAGCCAAACAATACCTTAACGAGGATTACCTTAAGCTACAGGAAGCTGTGGAAACACTGGAAAAATACAAAACCGAGTATGAAAAGAAACTTTCCCAGATGGAAGAAACCCTACAAAAACTAAAACAGGAAAAGGAAAAGTATGAAAAACTTAACAAACAGCTACAAAAGGAAAAGGAGAAACAGTGGCAGTCTGTAAAGGAAGAGGTAAACAGATACCTGAAGCAGGTTAGGGAAGAGGGATACTCCATACTACAGCGTATAAAAGAGACCCCATCAGGTAAAGAGTTGGAAGATTTTATAAAAAGGGAGAAAACTAAAATACTCCAACCGAAAAAAGGGGAAGAAAAAAGTGGAGAAATACAAATAGGGGATTTTGTAAGGTTAAAAGGCAGTAATATGGAAGGTAAAGTCCTGTCCATAAGGGAAGGAAAAGCCCATATAGATTTTGGGAAGGTTAAGATATGGGCATACCTTAACAAACTGGAAAAGGTAAAACATAAAGAAGACAGGAAAAAGGTAAAATTCACCTTTAGCAAGCAGAGGGATACATCATTTAAACCTGAGATAAACATAATAGGAAAAACGAGGGAAGAGGCTTTAAAAGAGTTAGAGCTGTTTTTAGACAGGGCAATAACAGAAGGCTTTTCAACGGTAAGGATAATCCACGGCTACGGTTCAGGGATACTTAGGAAGGCGGTAAGGGAGTATCTGGACAGCCTACCTTACAAACTGAGATACGAAGATGCCCCGTATCAGGAAGGGGGTATGGCAATAACTGTAGTCCATTTCCTATAGGGGGAAGGTTATGGAGGTTGTAAAATCTGTAAAAGATATGGCAGAGTTGTCTAAAAAGCTGAAAAAAGAGGGTAAAACTGTAGGCTTTGTTCCCACTATGGGATACCTACATCAAGGACATTTATCACTGGTGGAATGTTCAAAGAAGGACAACGATATTACTGTGTTAAGTATCTTTGTAAACCCAATACAGTTTGGGAAAAACGAGGATTTGGACAGATACCCAAGGGATATTGAAAGGGATATACAGATATGCCAGTCCCACGGTGTAGATTACCTTTTTGTCCCTTCTGTGGAAGATATGTATCCAGAGGGATACTCAACATATGTGGTTGTTGAAGGGATAACAGATGTGCTGTGTGGTGCTTACAGGGAAGGGCATTTTAAAGGTGTGGCAACAGTTGTAAACAAGCTGTTTAACATAGTTAAGCCAGACAGGGCTTACTTTGGGAAGAAAGATTACCAACAGTATCTCGTTATAAAAAAGATGGTGGAAGACCTAAATATGGATATACAGGTTGTAGGCTGTCCTATAGTAAGGGAAAAGGACGGGCTTGCAATGTCCTCCAGAAACAAATACCTCTCCCCAGAGGAAAGACAGTCAGCAGTATCCATAAGCCAAGCCCTTTTTAAAGCAAAGGAGCTGTTTGAAAAAGGTGAAACAAACCCCCAAACACTTACAGAGGTTATAAAAGAAACAATACAGTCCCAGCCCTATGTAAAGGAAATACAGTATATCCAGATAGTAGACCCTAAAACCTTAAAAACCAAAGAAAAAGCAGAAAAAGGGGACATTATAGCAGTAGCCGTCTTTGTCGGAAACACCCGCTTAATAGACAATATAGAGTTGTAGAGGTTTCCTAAACACCTGCCTGCATTTCTTCAAATAACTCTTGGGTTATTGGGCCCTCTGCCCTTCTGTTAATAAACTGCTGGACTACAGGGTCTTTGCTGTTTTTAATTTCCTCAGGTGTTCCTATTGCGTATA
>JAADEV010000007.1 GCA_013153295.1 Aquificota bacterium
AAGGTGTGGTGCCCACCTGTCAGGGATAAGGCTATCCTACTATAGCATCCTCCCTGAGAAGCCACCGACAAATCTAAGATTTGAGCCTGCCAAAAGGCAGAGCAATTTAGTCGGTGTGTAGTTCACTAGAATTTTTAAATAAGCTAAATACATTATATTGATATTTCCATATTTTTTGTGTAAATTATTCCTCAAGGGAGACAAACACCGTTATAAAATTTTCAGGAGGTTGGTGGCATGGAGGCAACTTACGGAGGCATTCCAGAGGCAGAAGTTATTCTTTTCGTTATAATGTTGGCTATGTTGGTGGTTCTTTGGGGAACAATTATGTATAAAATGGGAACAAAAGAGAAGTAATGGCTGAGAAAAAAGCCTACCCATTTGCCCTTGTAGGTTTCTTTGTATCTGACAGGGATATAAACGAAACCTTCAGACACGATGTTTCCCCAGAGGAGATTGAAAAGGTAAGACAACTTATAAAAGAGTTATTTTTTACGGAGGGTGTTGATGTTGCAATCGCACCCTTCCTTGTTCCACCAGACCAAGTTGAAGACGCCCTTAACGAGTTAGCTGAAGTGGTGTTTACCCCACCTGAGGAGAAGGAGAACTGATGGTAAAGGTTATAATTTCCGGTGCCTTAGGAAGAATGGGCAGAAAAATTGCCCAACTGTCATTCCAAGACCCTGATGTTGAGATAGTAGGGGGTGTAGAAAACCCAAAATTTGCAAAGGAAGGTCAAACTATAGGACAGGCTATAGGTGAGGATATAAACGCCCCGATAGTGTCAGACCTTTCACAGATAATATCCAACGGAGATGTGGTTATAGATTTTGCCTCTGACCCTGAAGCTGTTTTAGAACATACTAAGATTGCTGCAGACCACGGTAAAGCTATGGTTATAGGGACAACCGGTTTATCGCAGGAGCAGATAAACAGGCTAAAGGAGTATTCTAAAAGGATACCTATCGTTTTTGCCCCTAATATGAGTATTGGGGTAAACCTTCTGTTTAAGCTGGTAAGGGAAGCTGTTAAGGTTTTAAAAGACAAAGGTTATGATATAGAAGTGGTGGAGATGCACCATAGGTTTAAGAAAGACGCCCCATCTGGAACAGCTGTAAAGATTGTGGATATTCTAAAGGAAGAAACGGGCATACAGAATGTTGTTTACGGTAGGGAAGGTGTATACCCTGAGGGAAGACCTGATAAAGAGATTGGAGTATTTGCCCTTAGGGGCGGTGATGTGGTAGGGGAGCATACTGTAATATTTGCAGGTTTAGGGGAGAGGATAGAGCTTACACATAAAGCAGGTTCAAGGGATATTTTCGCAAAGGGAGCTGTTGAAGGGGCTAAATGGGTTAAAGGAAAACCTGCCGGTTTATACGATATGCAAGATGTGTTAGGTCTAAAATGAGGAAACACCCACTTTTAAGGTATATGTCAATAGCCACAATAGGGCTACACCTTGTTTCAGGTATAATTGTAGGGGTTCTAATAGGATACTTTTTAGATAAATACTTTAACACATCACCTTGGCTAACTATTATCTTTTTCTTTTTCGGTGTTGCGGCAGGTTTTAGAAATATGTATAAAGATGTTCAAAAGTATGTGGCAACAGATACAGACAAAACTAAACAATCCCCATAGATGCCATAGATGTGTATCCCTTTTTCCCCACTACAATATGGTCTAAAAGTTGAAACCCCATAGTATCTGACAGTTTTTTTATCTCCTTGGTGAAGTTTATATCATTTTCAGACGGTTGGGGTGTTCCCTGTGGGTGGTTGTGGACAAGTATTATGCCATAGGCGTTATACTTAAGGGCGTGTATAAAAATATCCCTCGGTTTTACAGAAACAACATTTATCCCCCCTACAGCTACTATCTCCTCCCCAAGTAGCTGGTTCATAGTGTTTGTATAAATGGCTAACATTTTTTCCTGTTTTTCTTTAGACAGCCATTTTACAAATGCAAACACATCATCAGGGGAGTTAAACTGTATACTTTCTGTTCCTTCCTCAAGACGCCTTAAAATCTCCTTTATAGCTACAATCTGTAAGGCTTTCGCCTTTCCTATACCGTCTTTTTCTATTAGAGCCTCAAAGGTTATGTTCTTTATATTCTCCAGCCCTTTTCCGTCAAGTATTTTATCTGCAAGCCCTAACACATTTAGCTTTCTGGTTCCATTACCAAGTAAAAGGGCAAGCAGTTCAACATCAGAAAGGCTTTCTATCCCATACTCAAGGGCTTTTTCCCTTGGTAAAAGCTGTTTAGGAAGTTCCTTTATCCTTGTTTTATAAATCTTTTTCTGGAAAGACATTTTAGTCTTTCTTTAACGCCGCCATTAATACCGCTTCACAAACAACATTACCATCTACTTTAGCCACTGCTTTAATCTTTCCCATACTTCTTTTTATATTAAGCCCTTCTATCTCAAATACTATCTGGTCTCCCGGAACAACAGGTTTTCTAAATTTTGCCCCATCTATAGCGGCAAACAGAACTGTAAAATCCCCTTCTACACCTTCAGCCCTTGCTTTTTTTATCATAAGGTATGCCCCTGCCTGTGCCATCGCCTCTATTATTAAAACCCCGGGCATAACAGGAAATTCTGGGAAATGTCCGTTAAAAAACTCTTCATTAACAGAAACATTTTTTAGGGCTTTTAGCTTAAGGTTTTCAAGGTCTATCTCAAGTATCCTGTCTATAAGGAGAAAGGGATACCTATGGGGTAGAACTTTTTTTATTTCCAGAATATCCTCAAAATTGGTGGACATACCAGCCTCCTCTAACACAGGCTTTTTCTGTAGTTAGTGTATCATAAATACTTCTGTTTATCAGTTGCTTTGCCTCTAATCCCTCTAAATCAAACAGTGTTTGACAAAGTTTTTTTTAGATTATAGACTAAATTAAAATGGCAAGGCTATTAATTAAATAAGAATTTTGTAAACTGGAGGCAGTAATGGGAGAGTATAAAAGACCTGTTGTATCAGTTGTTGGAGCTGGAAATGTAGGGGAACACGTGGCAAATCTTATAGCTATCAAAGAGTTGGCTAATATCCGAATGTTTGACCTTGCAAGGAAAGACGGGGATAAAGTTTACGAAGTGGTAAAAGGAAAAGCCCTTGATATAAAACAGATGGCGGCGGCGATAGATTGTGATGTGGAAGTAGAAGGCTTTACAGTTAGCCCAGAAGGGGAAGGATACGAGCCGTTAAAAGGTTCAGATATAGTAGTCCTTACAGCTGGTTTCCCCAGAAGACCGGGAATGAGTAGGGACGACCTACTTTCAAAAAATGTGGGAATTATCAGAACAATATCAGAGAGAATAGCCGAATACTCCCCCGAAGCAATTGTAATAGTCGTTTCCAACCCTGTAGATGTTCTAACATACGCCGCATTAAAAATAACAGGCTTTCCTAAAAATAGGGTTATGGGAATGGCAGGGGTTTTAGACACTGCCAGATTTAAAGCCTTCCTATCTATGGAACTAAAAGTATCTGTTAAAAATATAAACGCATATGTCCTTGGTAGCCACGGGGACGATATGGTTCCACTTTTATCTGTATCTAATGTAGGCGGAGAGCCACTTACAAAACTAATACCAGAAGAAAGGCTAAAAGAGATAGTTGAAAGGACAAAGTTTGGAGGTGGTGAGATAGTTTCCCTTATGGGAACATCTGCATACCACGCCCCGGGAGCCTCTGTCGTTGAGATGGTTGAGGCTATACTTAAAGATAAAAAGGAAATACTCCCCTGTTCAGTTTACTTAGAAGGGGAAGAGGCAGAGCATTACGGGGCAGAGGATATATGTATAGGCGTCCCTGTAAAATTAGGGGCACACGGTATAGAAGAGGTTGTAAAATTAGACTTTACAGAGGAAGAGAAACAGCTGTGGCAGTCCTCTGTTAAATCGGTAAAATCTGGAATAGAAAGAATAAAAGAGTTGGGGCTAATATAGATGAGACAGATACCTGTAGAGCTTATAACAGAAAAAGTAAAAAATATGGTTATGGACGCAGAGTATAACCTCCCTGAGGATTTTTTAAACGCCTTAAAATCCTCCGTTGAAAAAGAGGTATCCCCTATAGGAAAAGAGATACTAAACACCATACTTGAAAACGCAGAGGTAGCCTCAAAGGAAAAAATGGCTTACTGTCAGGACACAGGATACCCTGTATTCTTCGTTGAGGTTGGGCAAGATGTCCAGATAACAGGGGGTAGTATCAGGGAGGCTATAAACGAAGGTGTAAGACAGGCAACTAAAGAAGGGTATTTAAGGGCATCACTTGCATACGACCCTATATTTGAAAGGAAAAATACAGGGGACAACACACCAGCCCTTATATACTTTGATATAGTCCCCGGAGACAAGATTAAGATAAAGTTTGCCGCAAAAGGGGGAGGTTCAGAAAACCAAAGTAAACAAGTAATGTTAAGACCTGCAGATGGGTTAGAGGGTGTTAAGAAATTTGTCCTAAAAACCATCGCAAACGCAGGACCAAACGCCTGCCCCCCTTTTACAGTGGGAGTTGGAATAGGTGGAACATTTGATTACTCTACAGTTTTAGCAAAAAAGGCTTTGTTTAGACCTATAGGGGACAGACACCCTGACCCTAAAATAGCCAAGTTAGAAGAAGAACTACTTGAGCTTGCAAATAAACTTGGTGTGGGACCACTTGGATTTGGGGGACGTATAACAGCTGTAGATGTAAAAATTGAAGTTGCCCCTGTTCATATAGCATCTTTACCTGTAGCTGTAAATATACAGTGCCACGCAAACAGACACAGTGAGATAGAAATCTAAAATGGCAGTATTAACAGAAGAAAAAAGGCTTACAAATAAGAATAAGAAAACCAAACAAACCACCACTAGAAAGAGGAAAGGTATACCAAAAGCCCTAATATACGAAATGAGGAAGGGTTCTCCCATTTACTACAGGGATTACGACAAAGTCCTATCGGGGGAGCTATCTCTGGAGGCGGTAATGGGAAGTAGCGGATTACACTCTTGGTTATTAGACATAGTAATCACTTTTTTAAAGTCTGCTTTAAACAAAAAGACATATAGAGTTTTATATGGTGAAATAGGCTATAAACTTGCCCCTAAAAGCTGGTATAACCTTGATATAGCAATCTGGGAAAAGGAAAAAATAAAACCTTACTTAAATGAAGATACATTAGTCCCAGTTCCCCCAGAGGTGGTTATAGAAATAGATACTAAAGCTGATTTAAGAAAGTTTAACACCCCTATGGATTACTTCCATAGAAAAACACAGGATTTGTTAGACAGTGGAGTAAAAAAAGTAATATGGATTTTCACAAAAGAAAAGAAAGTATGGGTTGCAGAAGGGGAGAAGCCTTGGCTTATTGTGGACTTTGATTTTGATATACCTGTTATTGAGGATTTAACGATTAATATTCAAAAACTAATGGAAAAGGAAGAGTAAAATGGGAGATGTGAAAAGGATAACAACCCCACTGACAGATGAGGTTATAGAGAGTTTAAAGGTTGGGGACAGGGTTTTACTAAGTGGCTATGTTTACACAGCAAGGGACGCCGCACACAAAAGAATGCTTGAAGAGTATGAAAAAACAGGAAAACTACCCTTTGATATAAAAGGACAGGTTATATACTATGTTGGACCAACTCCTCCAAAGCCCGGACAGGTTATAGGTTCAGCAGGTCCAACAACAGCATACAGAATGGACAAATACACACCTAAACTACATCAGCTTGGGCTGAAGGCTACAATTGGAAAGGGTTGGAGAGGGAAGGAGGTTAAGGAAGCACTAAAAAAATACAAAGCTGTTTATTTTGCCGCCTACGGGGGAACGGCGGCACTTTTATCAAAACATATAAAATCCGCCGAGATAGTAGCCTACGAAGATTTAGGGACAGAGGCTATAAGAAGATTATACTTTGAGGATTTCCCTGTTATTGTAGCTAATGATATATACGGTGGGGATATTTTTGAAGAAGGTCAGAAAAAATACAGAGAAATAGAAATAGAGCCATAAAAGGAGGAAACAGATGAAGGTTCACGAACATCAGGCAAAGGAGGTTTTTAGAAAATATGGATTACCTGTCCCAGAGGGCTATCCAGCCTTTACAGTTGAAGAGGCAGTAGAGGTAGCCCAAAAGCTGGGAAAATTCCCTGTTGTGGTAAAAGCCCAGATACACGCAGGTGGTAGGGGAAAAGCCGGTGGTGTAAAACTGGCAAAAGACCTTGATGAAGTCCAAAAATACGCCGCAGAGCTACTTGGAAAAACCCTTGTAACATTCCAAACGGGACCGGAGGGTTTACCTGTAAGCAGAATATACATAGAGGAAGCAACAAATATAGACAAGGAATACTATGTGGCTATCACTCTGGATAGAAGTAAATCTAAACTAATTATAATGGCGTCTGCTGAAGGTGGAATGGAGATAGAAGAGGTAGCCGCCAAAAACCCTGACGCAATTATTACAGAAGTAATAGACCCATTTATGGGGCTTAGACCTTACCAAGCGAGGAATATAGCCCTAAAACTGGGCTTCCCAAAGAACCTGATAAACAAAGTAGCATCAGTATTCCTAAAACTATACGATGTGTATATGAAAGAAGACGCATCAATGGTTGAGATAAACCCCCTTGTCCTTACAAAGGAAGGGAATATCGTCGTCCTTGACGCAAAGGTTGATTTTGATGATAACGCCCTTTACAGACACCCTGATATTATGGAGATGGAAGACCCTACACAGGAAAGTGAGCTTGAGGTTAAGGCAAAACAGTATAACCTAAACTACATTAAGTTAGACGGTAATATCGCCTGTATGGTTAACGGTGCAGGACTTGCGATGGCTACAATGGACACAATAAAACTGGCAGGTGGAGAGCCTGCAAACTTCCTTGATGTAGGAGGTTCTGCAAACGCAGAGCAGATTGCAAACGCATTTAAGATTATACTCTCAGACCCAAATGTAAAGGCTATATTCATAAATATATTTGGCGGTATCCTAAGGTGTGATAGACTTGCAGAAGGAATTATAAAAGCCTCCCAAGAGGTTAAACCACACGTTCCAATAGTTGTTAGAATGGAAGGGACAAATGTGGAGCTTGGTAAAAAGATGCTTGCAGAAAGCGGACTTGACCTAATACCTGCAGATACTATGTGGGAAGGTGCTAAAAAGGCTGTAGAGCTTGCACAGGGGAAATAAAAGGTAATGGTTCTAACAGAAAGGTATCTACCTTACTACACAGTTGAAGATAGGAACAGGTGGCAGGGTGATTGGGAGCTTGTGGAAGGAATTCCCTATGCCCTTGCCTCCCCTTCTATTGAACACCAAAGGGTGTTAAGAAACCTTATAGTAGAGCTAAGCCACAAATTACAAAACTGTGAAAACTGTGAGGTTATACCTGATATAGATTACTACATCTCTGAAGATACAGTGGTAAGACCTGATTTAATTGTTGTTTACAAAGGGCTTAAAGAGAAGCTAACAGTTCCACCGAATATTGTTTTTGAGATAGTATCCCCAACCTCTGTAAAAGTAGATGAACATATAAAGTTTGAGTTATATCAAAGGGAAGGGGTTTTATACTACTGTTTAGTTTACCCTGTGGAAGACAGGAAGCACATAAAAGTTTTTAAACTAAAGGAGGGCAAATATACAAAGGTTTTTGATACTGTAAATGACAGTTTTAGTTTTGACCTTCAAAACTGTAAATTTAACCTTGATTTCTCAAAAATTTGGTAAAAACAAAAGGAGGTCTTATAAATGAGCGTATTGGTAAACAAGGATACAAAGGTAATAGTTCAAGGAATAACAGGAAGGGAAGGTTCTTTCCACGCTACCCAGTGTAAGGCTTACGGCACACAGGTTGTAGGAGGTGTTACACCGGGTAAAGGTGGACAAGATGTTGAAGGTATCCCAGTTTTTGATAGCGTTCAAGAAGCTGTTGACAATACAGGGGCAGACTGTTCATTAATATTCGTCCCACCACCATTTGCCGCAGATGCAGTGGTAGAAGCTGTAGACGCAGGGATAAAAACAGTTATCTGTATAACAGAGGGTATCCCTGTAAACGATATGATACCTGTAAAACAGTATATAAAAACATACTACCCTGACACAGTCCTTATTGGACCAAACTGTCCCGGTGTTATAACACCAGAGGAAGCAAAAATAGGAATTATGCCCGGGCATATATTTAAAAAGGGAAATGTTGGTATAGTTTCAAGGTCTGGAACACTTACATACGAGGCGGCTTTCCAGCTTTCAAACAGAGGTATTGGACAGTCTACTGTTATTGGAATAGGTGGAGACCCTGTCCCCGGCACAGTGTTTGCTGATGTTTTAAAGTGGTTCCAAGACGACCCTGAGACAGAGGCTATTGTTATGATAGGAGAGATTGGAGGAACAGCAGAAGAGGAAGCGGCGGAGTTTATAAAAGAGTATGTTAATAAGCCAGTTATAGCATATATAGCAGGTGTGACAGCACCTCCCGGTAAAAGAATGGGACACGCAGGGGCTATAATCGCCGGTGGTAAAGGAACAGCTGAGGAAAAATACAAAGCCCTTGAAGCGGCAGGGGCAACCACAGTTAAAAATATATCCTTTATAGGTGAGGCAGTAGAAAAAGCCCTTAGAGGGGAGTAATAACTTAGCCCCCTTTAGGGGGCTTTTATACAAAATATGGAAAAGTTTTTACAAAAAGTAAAACAACTTGGTCGGCTAAAGGTTATATCAAAACCTTTAGATGTTGAGCTTGAGATACCCCACCTTACATACATAGAGATAAAAAAGGAAAAACCATCTGTCCTCCTTTTTGAAAATCCCGTAGATGGAAAAACTGGACGCAGGTATAACATACCTGTTGTTATGAATGCCTTTGCAGGCTTTGATATTACAGAGCTTATCTTTGGGAAACACCCTGACCAGATAGCCGCAGAGATAGACCAGCTTTTACACCTGAAGCCCCCCTCTTCACTTAAGGAAAAAATTTCCACCTTAACCCACCTTTTTAAGTTAAAATCTGTTTTTCCAAAAAGACTGAAAAAGAAAGGGCTAAATCAGGAGATTGTAATAACAGGTTCAGATGTAGACCTTTTTTCCCTACCGATACTAAAAACTTGGGAGAAAGACGGGGGTAGGTTTATAACCACAGGTCAGGTTTACACTACCAGTTTAGATGGTAAAATGCACAACCTTGGTCTATACAGGCTACAGGTTGTTTCCAGAGATAAACTACTTGTCCACTGGCAGATACACAAAGACGCAAGCCACTTTTTTGACCAGTATCAAAGGGCTAATAAAAAAATGCCTGTCTCAATAGCAATAGGGGGAGACCCACTTTATACTTGGTGTGGTCAGGCACCTTTGCCGTATGGAGTGTTTGAGATACTACTGTATGGCTTTATAAAAGGAGAAAATCCAAGGCTAATAAAATCTATAACAAACGGTATATATATACCTTATGATACAGATATTGTTATAGAAGGGTTCGTTGACCCTTCAAAGTTTTTACCTGAAGGACCATTTGGAGACCATACAGGATACTACACACCTGTTGAGCCTTTCCCTGTAATGGAAGTAAAGGCTATAACTATGAAAAAAGACCCCCTGTTTTACGCCACAGTTGTAGGTAAACCTCCGATAGAAGACAAGTATATGGGCTGGGCTACAGAAAGGATATTCTTACCACTTCTAAAAACCACAACACCAGACTTGATAGACTACCATATGCCTGAAAATGGGGTATTCCACAACCTAATACTTG
>JAADEV010000099.1 GCA_013153295.1 Aquificota bacterium
ACTTATGATTACATTTCAAATCCTTTGATTTTGCTTCAAGCCAGTTCAATACTTCTGTATTATACAGGTTTTCAATGATATGTTTTCTGATATGCTTGTAAAACTCCCTTTCTGATATAAATAACCCCTTAAAAATCTCTACTGCTTCTTCTATACTGTTTACATTACTAAATCTTTTGTCTATCTCTCTGTAGAAAGATTTAGCAGTCTCTAATGCCCATCTCTTTTTTTCTTCCATACAGATGAAACAGCCTCCTACAATCTAAACTGGAGGGATACAGAGATATATTTACTGGTTATTGACAGTCCTGTAGAGGGGTAATCTATCAGTTTTCCGTAGCCGTAGTGGATAGATGTTTTTAGATTATGTCCCTTTATATAGTAATTGATACCCATATCAAACCAGTTGTTGTCCCTGCCCTTAAAAAGGGATTTCTCAGATGAGGAAAATCTTGAAACTGAAACAGAAGGTTGGATAACCTTATCCCCAGACCAAAGATTGTAAGCCACCTTAAAATGCCATACCCTATCTGTGTAGTGTCCCCCTTCTTTCCATTTCCTTGATAGGAAATCATACTCACCTGAGACCTCAAAACCATCAAAAGAAAAAAATAAATCTGCCCCTACAAGGGAGTTATCCTTAAAAGCAGGCTGGTTGTCTAAAGTTTTTTCTATACCATTTTTTTGGAAAGCTGAGTAAAAGCCCACTTTGTAGCCGTTTTTCCTGCCTAAGTAAGTCTGGGTATGGCTAATAGAGTAGCCCTCATTTACAAAATCACCACCACGGAACACCCCCCTAAAGGCAAACAGGAGGAACTTAAGATGCCCATCACTGAAGTTGTATCCATCAAACACCCCAGTATCTACCTTAAACCTACCTGAAGCCCAGCCGTAATTAACCCCAACAAGTCTACCGTTTGTTGATGTATCCCCCATATACCAGTCAGGTTTCCCTGTAATATGCCTTCTAACATAGGAGTTTGTTAAAGCCTTTTCTAAAGAAACAACCTTAAAGCCGGAGGTTATACTCTCCTTACCAACCTGCGGTCTAAAATACCCTGCTGTAAAACCCTTTACCTGTATGTATGCGTCCCATAACTGTAGCCTGTAATCAGGTGTTGAGTAGCTTACACTTCCCCTTGCCAAATCAACAGGGTCAAGTTTGTCCTTTTTGTAGTTATCGTAGGATAGGATAATTTTGAAAAAATCCCCCTTTACACCGAACCTGCCCCTCCGTATGTATGTATCAATTTTGTGTGGTTTATCCACCCCTTTAATATCCACAGGGTAAACAGTCCATAACTGTCCCATAACAACAGGTTTTATACCAAAGGGCGGTTTAGCCTGTGAAAAGTTGACAACCATCAGGAATAGTAAAATAATTAACTTGCCTCTAAACATACTTATACCTGAGAGGAGGGGTTATGGAAAGGATTATTTTAGCTGTTTTTCTAATATTTTTCTCTGTTTCCTATAGTATAGAAAGATGTTTAACTATGTTTAACAACGAGGATTATACAAAAGCCCTTAGATGTTTCCAAACTGTAAAAAAGGAGGATACCCTTTATCCTTACTCACTATACTATCAAGCACTTATACAAACAACCGCTTTTGATGGGGATATATCAAATATTTTAAAGGAGATGGAAAGGTTTAAAAACACAGCTGTATACACCTATCTGTATCTGTATCTCTCATCTTTAAAGGGGGATAAAAAATATTTCTACAAAGTAGACCCTAAGGCGTTAATGAAAGATGACAAACCGTTTTACTACTACCTGAAATACCAGTTTGAAGGGGATAAAACGCTACTGAAAAAATACGCCTACCACAGGTATTACGGCTTTCCAGTTTTCCTAAGTGAGGTAAACAAGCTAAGCCAGAAAGAGATATACCAAGCTATAGACAGTATGATTAGCAAAAGAATGTATAAAAGGGCTTTATACTCAACGAGATTTTTAAAGGACAGCAGTTTAAAAAGGTATTATGTGGCTGTTTTAAACGCAAGGCTTAAAAGGTGGTCAAAGGCTTACAGTATGCTTGATACCCTACCACAGCACTACAGAGACAAACTGTCCTTCTTACTCCTAAGACTTACATCAAACACAGATAAACAGAGGGAACTTTTCCACTCTATAAAGGATAGGGAAACAAAGCTGAAGGCGGCTTACTCACTTATGGTAAGGTCTTTTTACAGAAGGAGGTTTAAGGATTTTTTCTACTACAGGAAGTTTCTACCTGAAACATCAAGGGGGAAAACTTGGTTAACATTCCTTTATAAATACCAGTATGAAGGGGATAAAAAGGGGGCTTACCAATACCTGAAAAAAAGGCAAAACCTGTTTAAAAAGGAAAAATCAAAGATTTACTACTGGCTTTACCTGTCATCTAAGGATAAAAAATACCTGCAAAAAACAGCAAACCTTGGACTGGTTGATTTTTATGTAATAAGGGCAAGGGAAAAGTTAGGATTACCACTGTTTAAAGAAAAGAAGTATCCATACATATACAAAGAAAACTACAACATAAAACTGGCAAAAAAATTAAGGGACACACACTACCACTGGGGATACAGGGAGGCAAAATACTACCTGAAGAGGAACAAAAACCAGACAACACTACATACCTTATACAGGGTTTACCCTGAGATTACAGCTGTTTACTTTGTTAGTAAGCACCATATATCCAAACAGTCCTACCCAAAGCCATACAGCTGGATAACAGAGGATAACCTTGTTTATGCTGTTATGAGAAGGGAAAGTTTCTTTAACCCCTACATTATATCTGTGGCAAATGCAGTTGGGCTTATGCAGATAATACCACCTACAGCAAAATGGATAGCAAAGAAAAAAGGGGATAAAAATTTTGATATTGTTATGCTGTTTGAACCTGAGAAAAATATAGATTACGGTAGCTGGCTACTTGACTACCTAAAGGACTACTGGAATGGGAATATTTACTATACAGTGGCTTCTTACAACGGTGGGCAAAAAAGTGTGAAAATGGCACTTAAAGGGAATAAATTCTCTAATATAGAAGAGGTGATAGAACTTATACCATACAGGGAAACCAGATACTATGTTAAGTATGTTTATACAAACTACAAAGCCTACCAACAGCTTTACAGGTAAGGTAGATGTTTACAGGTTTAGTTGAGGAAGTTGGGAAGATAACCTCCGTAAAAGGGAAAGGGGGAGGTTTACAGATTACCGTCTCCGCAAAAAAGGTTTTAGAGGATACAAAGGAAGGGGACAGTATCGCTGTAGACGGGGTATGTCTCACTGTTGTTGGTATAGGAAGGGACAGCCTTACCTTTGATGTATCACAGGAAAGTATACAAAAATCAACCTTAAAGTATGCCAAAGTAGGTAGAATGGTAAACCTTGAAAGGGCAGTGAGACCAACTGACAGGTTAGGTGGGCATATTGTCCAAGGACACGTGGACACAGTAGGTAATATCAAATCTATAACCCCCCTTGGTGAACATACAGAACTGGTTGTTTCCTTCCCACCTGAGTATACAGAACTGGTTGTGGAAAAAGGTTCTATAGCAATAGACGGAATAAGCCTAACTATAAACAATGTGGAAGATGGTAAGGTAGGTATAAACATAATCCCCCACACATTTAAAACAACAAACCTTAACTATAAAAAGGTTGGAGACCCTGTTAACATAGAGTTTGATATTATAGGTAAGTATGTGGCAAAGATGTTAAAAGGCTACCGGGAAAGTAGGCTTGAAAACCTGCTAAAGGATTTTTAAATGCCTAAAAAAAAGAAAAAAACCACAGAGAAAAGATACGGTAATGTAAAGCCTAAAAACTACAGGGCAATATACGAAGAGAAGTTTTACGACATACTGTTCCAGCTTAGATACCCTTTAATGACAGTTATATTCTTTACAACTGTAGGCGTCCTCGCCCTAATGATTATTAACGGAAAAAGTGATGGAACAAGTGTCTTAAACTACTTCTTCCACACTGTAATAACCTTCTCAACTGTAGGATACACAGAGGGGTATGATACATCACCAGACCTGCTAATGGTTAACCGTTTCTTTGCCACAGTGTTTATAATAATCACAATACCCCTTGTTTATATGTATGGACTTGTTACAACTGTAAATGTGTTTATCAACAGCAATATAGGGGAGATTTACAGCTATTGGAGGATGTATAAAGCTATGGAGAACTTAAGGGGACATTATATTATCTGCCATTTTAACGGCATAACAAAGGAACTTATGAAAAACCTAAAGAAAAGGGGAATAAAGTTTGTCCTTGTAGAACCAGACCAGAACCTTGAAAAGGATATAAAGGATTTTGGGGTGGAGTTTTATGTAATTGATGAACCACACAAAAGAAGTGTTTTACTTGGGGTTGGGATTGAACACGCAAAGGGGCTTGTAACTGCCTTTGAGGACAACACACAGGATATATCTGTTATCGTTACAGCAAGGCTGATAAGACCTGACAAGGACAACTTTATGGTTTTCGCAACAGCAACAACTGAAGGTGCCGCAGAAAAGATGAAACTACTTGGGGCAAATGAGGTTATTGTGCCAGATGTTTCTGTAGGAAGGAGAATGACCTCATTTATACTCCACCCACCGTCCCCAATACTGTCTGGCTTCTTAGAGAAGATAGCCTACGGAGAAAGAACAGATATAGATATTATAGAGATAAAGATACCTCCAAACTCAGACCTGATAGGTAAAAAACTGAAAGATATAAAGATGAGACAGGAGACAGGGGCAACTATAGTGGCAATAGTAAGGGCAGACGGAAAGATGAAGATAGCCCCATCTGGGGATACGGAGATAAGGGAAGGGGATTCTTTAATAATACTTGGACACCCTAAAGCCCTTAAGAGGGTGGAGGAGTTTTTCAAGCAACACCAGAGGGAAAATCAAGAGGTAGAGGTGGCTTAAATGATTAACTGGGGAAAGGTTTGGTCAGACTTTTTTATATTCCTTGCTTTAACAAGTAATGTGGGCTTTATATTTAGCCACGACCCTTACCAGCTTGTTATTGCAATAGGGGTTAACCTACTTGCTACAGTCCTAAAGTTTGGGGCTAAAAAGATACTTGCGGCAGAATTACTGGCAACTGCCCTTGTTGCAGACCTACACCTTATACCTGCCACAATCCTTTACTTTATGGAGACCCACGTTCCACTGGCAATAGGGCTTGCTATTGGGGCGGCTGTGGCAAATGTAATATCTATAGTTATGCTGGTTATAGAGATTATCTTTGAGTATCAAAAGGAAGAGGAGTATTAACCTTCCTTCCTTAGGAAACTTACAACCCTGTCCCAGAAGCCTTCCTTTATCTCAGGGGCAGGTTCACCAACTTCACTTGCCGCTATCTTTTTCAGGTGTAGAACAAACTTATCAGAGGGGTAAACCTCAGATATAATCTGTTTTTTCTTTACAGTTTTTTGTAAATTTTTTGTTAAAGGGATAACCCCTGCAAGCTGGACATCTATATCAAGGAACTTTTTTATAGAACTTCTAAGCCTTTCAAAGGTTTCTATACCTTCATCTTCATTTTTTACCATATTGACCACTATCTTAAAGTTAGAGTAATCATACAGTTTCTTCATAGATTTTATAAGGGCGTAAGCGTCCATTATCGCCGTAGGTTCAGGTGTTGTTAAAACATATGTTTTTGAGGAAGCCCTTATAAAGGATATAACCTTGTTGTCTATACCTGCTGATGTGTCTATAAGCACAAAGTCGTAATTTTCAGAAATATCATTTAGGTTCTGCACCAGTTTGTAAACAGCACTGTCATCTATCTCGTTTATTGCATCTATACCGGAAAAACCGGGGAGAACATCAAAGTTTCTTGTTGTAAAGATAATATCCTCTATCCTTTCCCCGTTAAGTATATCCTTTAATGTTTTCTTTGTGTTTACATTAACAAGGATATGGACATTTGCCATACCCATATCAGCGTCTATAAGTAGAACCTTTTTATCAAAATCATTTGCTAAGATGTAAGCCAGATTAACAGCAAAGTTTGTTTTACCTACCCCACCTTTACCGCTGGCTATGGCAAGGAATTTAGTATTCCTGTGTATACCTTTCTCATTTATCAGTTTCAAAAGCCCTTTAGCCTGCCCTTCCATAGCCTTCCTCCAATCCTAACTTCCCATAATGTAAGAGGCTATAACCTCTGGGGTTAGAACCTTTATATCCTCCGGCACCCTTTGACCTACACTAATGTAGGAAACAGGTATCTTTGTCTCCACAGGAAGGTTTAAAAGTATCCCCGGTTTTAATGTTTCGTCCACTTTTGTAAAGAATATAGAGTGTATAGGGAAGAATGTTTGGTATTTGTATACAACCTCCAACGCATCGTCATTTTTGTAATTACAGCTTATTGTAAGGACATTGTTTATCTCTTCCTCTAAGCTACTGAGTATCTCTTTTATCTCCCCTAATCTCCAGTAATCGTAATGGCTTCTACCTACAGTATCTATAAGTATAAAGTCAAAATTCCTAAGCTCGTCTACAGTGTTTTTAAGCCTTTTTGATTCTGAGATTGAGTAAAAGGGTATGTTAAGTATGTTTGCGTAAGTCCTTGCTTGATGTGAAGCCCCTACTTTAAATGTATCTGTGCTTATAACAGCTACCTTTTTCTTTTTTTCTATAACCAGATATGAGGCTATCTTAAACAGGTTTGTTGTTTTCCCAACCCCTGTGGGACCAATAAAGGCGTATATTTTTAGCCTTTTTTCCCCTCCGTCGTTATCCCCATTGTCAAAAGCCCCTGTAAACTTTATATACTTTTTTATCCCTTTTATTAAAGCCTCTTTTTCTGTTAATGTGTTTAAATCCCACTTGTTTGTGTCAATATCAAGTCCACAACCTTCCTTTACAATTTTCTTTGCCACCTCAGGGAAAACATCTTTATTTATAAGCTGGTTTATCAGGTGTAAAGCGTCCCCTGTAAACTCACTAAACTGGGAAACACTGCCACACTGGTTATCTATATGGTCTGGGACTGTTTGGGACTGGGTGATATTCTGGGCTATCTGTGGTAAGGATACCCTGATTTTTTTGTCTATAAGCTCCTCAACCTTTTCCAAAAGCTCCTCAAACTTTATTACCGGTTCTGTAAGCTCTTCCTCTTCTATTGTTTCAACAAACAGCTTGTATTTTTTCCTTCCCCTTAGAAACCAAAACTTTTTCTCCTCCACCGTTTCGTAGTGGAGTATCTTTATATCATCTCCAAGCTCAGCTTTAGCCCTATGGATAAGCTCTTCTAAGTCGTATCCTTCGTATACTTTAATCTCCATAAGGGTCTACAACTCCTAAAACATTTACCTTTGTTTTCGGTTCAATCTCTGCATAAGATAATACAACAAAATCTGGTAGGTATGGTTCTATGATTTTCCTTACAAATCTGCGGGTAGCCGGTGATGTTAACAGTATTGGTGTAGCCTGTTTCATTACAAACTGCTGGGACTGTTGGGTTAGCTGTTGGACAAACTGCTGAACAAATGTAGGTTCAAAAGGTGGTAAAACTCCGTTGTTCTCGTTTACCTTATTCATAATGTAGTTTTCTGTCTTTGCCCCAAGGGTAAGGGCGTATAACACACCGTCCTTTTGGTAAAGGTTGGTTATCATTCTGTTTAATGCTTGTCTAACAAACTCTGTAAGGACTTCCGGGTCGTTTGTTTTTGTAATGTAATCAGATAAGGTTTCTATTATTGTAAGTAGGTCTTTAACAGGGATACCCTCCCTAAGTAGGTTCTGTAAAACCCTGTGTATAATGTTAAGTGGGACTTGCTCAGGGACAATCTCTTTAACAACTGGATACTTTTTCGCAAGTGCGTCAACAAGCTCTTTTGTTTCACTTCTACCAAGTATCTCGTGGGCGTGTTTCTTTATAATCTCAGACAGGTGGGTTATTATTACAGTCGGTATATCAACAACTGTGTATCCAAGCATCTTTGCCTTATCTTTCAGGCTTTCATCTATCCAGTATGCGTCTAAGCCAAATGCTGGCTCTTTTGTAGGTATACCTTCTATCTTCCCTTTTGTTGCCCCTGTATCTATTGCCAGATACTTGTCAGGGACTATCTCCCCCCTGCCGACCTCTATATCCCTTATTAATATCCTGTATTCACCCGGCTTTAGCTCAAGGTTGTCCTTTATATGTATAAGGGGGATTATTATCCCTAAGTCTTTAGACAGCTGTTTCCTTAAAGACCTTATACGCCTTACTATCTCGCCGTTTTGGTTTTCGTCCACATAAGGTATAAGGGCGTATCCTATCTCAAATGTTATAAGCTCAGGCTGGGGCAGTAAGTCCTCTGGCTTTTGTGGTGTTTCTTCTTCCTTTTCAGCAGATTTTAGAAGCTCTTTTGCCCTCTCTTCAGCCTCTTCCTGCTCTTTTTTCTTTAACATCTGGGTCATCATAAAGGCTGTAAGTCCAATTAACAGGGCAAGTATTGTAAAGGGTATAAACGGCATTCCCGGGACTATTCCCATTGCAAAGATTGAACCTGATGCCATATACAGGGCTTTTGGGAAGGCTGTAAGCTGTTGGAAGACTTCCTTACCAAGGTTTTCTTCAGATACAGCCCTTGTTACCATAAGACCTGCCGCTGTAGATGTTATAAGTGAGGGTATCTGGGAGACAAGCCCATCACCAACAGTTAGCAGTGTAAAGTTTTGTAATGCTGTTTGTAAGTCCATATTATACTGGAGTATTCCTATTGCTAACCCACCTAATATGTTTACTATGGCTATTATTATCCCTGCTACTGCGTCCCCCCTGATAAACTTTGAGGCACCGTCCATTGCACCGTAGAAGTCAGCTTCCTTTTGTATCTGCATTCTACGACGCTGGGCTTCCTTTTCATCTATGAGACCTGCGTTTAGGTCTGCGTCTATTGCCATCTGTTTTCCCGGTAAGGCGTCAAGTGTAAATCTGGCGGCTACCTCAGATATTCTTTCTGTCCCCTTTGTTATCACAATAAAGTTTATTGTTACAAGTATGATAAAAACGATTGCCCCAACTATGTAGCTACCTCCAACTACAAACTCACCGAAAGCCTGTATAAGGTGTCCTGCGGCGTCAGGTCCCTCGTGTCCGTGTAGTAGTATCCTCCTTGTTGTAGCCACATTAAGGGACAGCCTAAACAAGGTGGCTATTAGCAGAAGTGATGGGAATGAGGACAGTTGCAGTGGGTTTTGGACATAAAGGGTGGTCATAAGTATAACTATGGAAAATGTAATACTGGCTGTAAGTAGTATATCAAGTAGAAACGGGGGGATTGGCAGAACCATCGCCCCCAGTATGGTTATAATAAGGACTACAATTATTGCGTCAGAATACTGGTTTATTTTGTTAAAGACTGCGTTTAGGGTTTCTCCCATTTACTCTCCAGTTGAATACTTCTGGTAAGTCTCTATAGCATTCAAAATATATTGCTTTAATCCTATCTGTCCAGATGAGGCTATAACCTCTGCTATCTGCATATCAAACATATCCATATTCATACTGTAAGCAAATGAGTTCCCAAATATTCCCCCGTCAAGGGTTTTTCTAAACTCTTTAAGTATCATTCTGATAAATATTGCCTCAAACTCCTGTGCAATCTCCTCAGGGTCTTTCATCTGTGAAAGCTGTTTAGTATCCCAGTATGGCTTTATCTTTATATCCGGGTCAAACATTACCCTATTCCTCCCTG
>JAADEV010000044.1 GCA_013153295.1 Aquificota bacterium
TTGATAAGTGAACCGCCTTTTATTTCACTACGTTTTATCTGAACTACGTGGGATAGAAAGTAAAAATAAGTTCTATCATCTTTAGTATAGACTACCCAGTTTTATCTGAACTACGTGGGGTAGAAAGAGGGTTAGTCCTGCAAGGGGTTTTACATCTCTGTAAAAGTTTTATCTGAACTAAGTGGGGTAGAAAGATAAATGCAAGGCTTCCATCATCAAACCTTTTATAAGTTTTATCTGAACTATGTGGGGTAGAAACGATGTTATTATATCTAATGATTTGTAGTTTGGGAAGAATTAAGTAATAAAAACTTTATAAAAGATATAAAGTATACGCAGAATGATATATACGCAGAATGATATAATAATCATCTACTAACTATCAGGAGGAACTACTTCTTGGGTTTATGTAAGTGGGAAGGGATAATAAAGGCTTATAAAGAATTCCTACCTGTAAGTGAAAAGACCCCAATTATCACACTACACGAAGGAAACACACCGCTTATAAACGCCCCAAACCTGTCAAAAAAGATAGCCCCAGATTTAGACCTTAATATATACCTTAAATATGAAGGGTTAAACCCGACAGGTTCATTTAAAGACAGGGGTATGACTGTAGCCATCTCAAAGGCTAAGGAAAACGGAAAAACAGCTGTTATATGTGCCTCTACAGGAAATACCTCTGCCTCAGCCGCCGCTTACGCCGCAAGGGCTGGAATGGACGCCTATGTAATACTTCCTAAAGGGGCTGTAGCCCTTGGAAAACTATCACAAGCAATGGTATACGGGGCAAAGATAATAGCCCTTATGGGAAACTTTGATGATGCCCTTAGTATAGTTAGGGAGATTGGGGAAAAATACCCTGTTGAGGTTGTAAACTCTGTTAACCCATACAGGATAGAAGGGCAGAAAACAGCCTCTTTTGAGATTGTGGATATACTTGGAGATGCCCCAGATTACCATTTTATACCTGTTGGAAACGCAGGGAACATTACAGCTTACTGGAAAGGATACAAAGAGTATAAAGAAGCAGGAAAATCAACAAAGCTACCTAAAATGATAGGTTGGCAGGCTGAGGGAGCCGCCCCTATAGTTAAAGGTTTTCCAATTAGAAATCCCCAGACAATAGCCACAGCAATACGGATAGGGAACCCTTACAGCTGGCAACCTGCCCTTGAGGCGGCAAGGGAAAGTGGAGGATTTATAGACGCTGTGTCAGACGAGGAGATACTTGAGGCTTACAGGCTTGTTGCCTCATCTGAAGGGGTTTTCTGTGAACCTGCGTCTGCGGCGTCAATAGCAGGGGTAATAAAGGCTTACAGAAGGGGATTATTTAAAGGTGGCGAAACTATAGTTTGCACACTTACAGGAAACGGCTTAAAAGACCCTGACACGGTTATAAAAGCCAGCGACAAACCTATAGAAATGCCCCCAGATATAAACGAAATAGCTAAATATTTAGGGCTATGAATATATTAGTTTATGGGCTTGGGGCTGTTGGGACTGTATTTGCCACCTTCTTAAAAGAAAAAGGACACACAGTTTACGGAATTACAAAAAGAAAGTATATAAAGTTTTTTAAAGATAACACCTTGTATGTTTCAGGTATCTGGGGGGAACACAAAGCCACATTAGACGGGGTGTTTTACAACCTAAAACAGCTATCTGATAAAAGGTTTGATGTGGTTTTACTTACAGTAAAATCCTACGACACAAAGAAAGCAGTAAAACAGCTAAAGGGTATAGTAAAAAAAGATACCTTTCTTATACTTGCCCAAAATGGCTATGGAAACTACGAAACAGCAAAACAGTTTATACCCCCTGAAAATATCTTACTTGCAAGGGTAATATTTGGGGCAAAAGTGGAAAAACCATCACAGGCAGTTATAACAGTAAACGCCGACGATGTGGTAATAGGACAACCGGAAAATTTAGGTAGTGAAGAAAGAATAAAAAAAGTTGTAAACCAGATAAAGTCAGCAGGTATACCTGCCAGATACGACAAAGATGTTTATAAAATCCTGTGGGATAAAATACTATACAACTGTGCGTTAAATCCACTTGGGGCTTTACTTGGGGCTACTTACGGACAGCTTGCAGATAATCCTGCAACCAGAAAAACAATGAACAACATAATAAAAGAGATATTTACAGTGGCAAAGGCTAACAGTATCCAACTAAGATGGAAAAATCCAACAGAGTATATAAACCATTTTTACCAAAACCTAATACCACCAACAAGGGAACATTACCCATCAATGTATTACGACCTACAGGCAGGTAAGAAAACAGAGATAGACGCATTAAACGGTGCAGTAGTCAAACTTGGAAAGAAAAAGGGAGTAAAAACCCCAGTAAACGAAACAGTAGTATCTTTAGTAAAGTTCGCAGAAAAATCAAAGTAAGTAGCTTTTCAAAAAAAGCAAGGCTATATTAATATGTAAGTGGAGATTTTATGCAGGAGGACTATACTGTGATAGATAGGGAAACTGTTATAAAAGTGGCTAAGTTATCTAAACTCCAGCTTACACAGGAAGAAGTAGAGCTGTTTTCCAAACAGCTTTCAGACATACTTAGGTTTATAGAAAAGTTAGAGGAGTTAGACACCTCTGATGTAGTTCCATTTTACGAGCTTAACCAACAACCTACACCTATGAGGGAAGATATTCCACAGGAAGGTTTATCAATAGAAGAGGTTTTAGCCAACGCCCCCCAAAGTGAAAACGGCTTTTTTGTAGTTCCAAGGGTGGTATCAGCAGAATAAACAAAATTTAAGGAGGTATTTACTTTAATGGCAGAAAAAACAGCAGAAAAGGTAAAAGAAAAAAAGAAAGATGAGATAAACGAAAAACAGAAAGCCCTAAAAAGTGCCTTAGCCCAGATAGAAAAAAAGTTTGGTAAAGGGTCTATAATGACCCTGTCATCTGAGGCTATAAAGTCTGTTGAAACAATACCAACAGGTTCCCTTTCCCTTGATATGGCTACAGGGGTAGGGGGAATACCAAGGGGTAAGGTTATAGAGATTTACGGTCCAGAAAGTTCAGGAAAAACGACCTTAACACTGCATATAATAGCAGAGACACAAAAGATGGGTGGGAAGGCAGTATTTATAGATGCGGAACACGCATTTGACCCTAAATACGCCTCGGCGATAGGTGTTAATGTGGAGGACTTACTTGTATCCCAGCCTGATTACGGAGAGCAGGCTTTAGAGATAGCAGAGACACTTATAAGAAGCGGTGCTGTAGATGTGGTAATAATAGACAGTGTGGCGGCGTTAGTCCCAAAGGCAGAGATAGAAGGGGATATAGAGGAATCAAATGTAGGTCTCCACGCAAGGCTTATGTCAAAGGCTATGAGGGTTCTTAAAGGGGCAGTAAACAAATCTAATACAGCCTTAATACTTATAAACCAGATAAGGGAGAAGGTAGGGGCTTACGGAAACCCTGAAACAACAACAGGGGGAAGGGCTATAAAATTCTTTGCAGATATGAGGCTGGAAGTCCGAAAGAAGGATATTAAGGACGGAAGTGAAAAGATAGGAAACAGGGTAAAGGTAAAGGTTGTTAAAAACAAGCTGGCACCACCTTTTAAAGAGGCTGAATTTGATGTTATATACGGGGAAGGAATATCAAGGGAAGGTGAGATTTTAGACCTTGGGGAGGAGCTTGGGATAATACAGAAAAGTGGAGCTTGGTATTCCTACGGAAGTATAAAACTGGGACAGGGTAAAGAGAAGGCAAGGTTATTCCTCAAAGAAAACCCCCAAATAAGGGAGGAGATAGAACAAAAAATTAGAGAGGAGTTAACCAATGGAGCTAAATGAGATTTTAACAAAGGCTGTTAACCAAGGGGCAAGTGATATACACCTTAAGATAGGTAGATACCCTGTTTACAGGATAAACAGAAAGTTAACAGATATTACAGATTTTGGAAAGATAACACAGGAGGATATAAAGGGCTTCTTAGAAACAATCCTACAAGGTAGTCAGGATAAGAAAAGGAAGTTAGAGGAATACGGGGAGCTGGATATATCCTACTCCATATCCGGTGTTAGCAGGTTTAGGGTGAATATATACAAACAGAGGGGTAGTTATGCCTTCGCCCTCAGGGTGTTAAAGACATATATACCGACATTTGAGGAGCTTAACTTACCGCCTAAACTGGCGGAGATAGCCTTAGAAAACAGGGGGTTGGTTTTAGTTACAGGTCCAACGGGAACTGGTAAATCAACCACACTGGCGGCGATGATAGAACACAGGAACAAACTAAGGGAAGATGTGATAATCACAATAGAAGACCCTATAGAGTATCTTTTTAAAGACAAGAAATGCTACATTGCCCAAAGGGAGATAGGACTTGACACCCACTCATTTGCCACCGCTTTAAGGTCTGCGTTAAGGGAAGACCCTGATGTTATTATGGTTGGGGAGATGAGGGATTTGGAAACTATAGAAACAGCCCTTAGGGCGGCTGAGACTGGACACCTTGTTTTCTCCACATTACACACACAAGGGGCAAAGGACACAATAAACAGGATTATAGATATGTTCCCCTCAGAAGCAAGGAACCACATTAGACTTATGCTTGCCCTTACACTAAAGGCAGTAATATCACAAAGGTTAATCCCTAAAAAGGACGGAACAGGTGTAGTCCCTGCAGTTGAGATACTGATAAACACAGGGGCGGTGTTTGATGCAATTATGGACCCAGACAAGTTTACAACAATACACGACCTTATGGAAAAGGGTAAAAATGAGTATGGTATGCAAACATTTGATATGGCAATACTAGACCTTTACAACAGGGGAATGATTTCCTACAACGATGCCCTTGCATACGCCACAAACCCATCTGACCTTGACCTTAGAATTAAAGGTATAACCCCCGGGGGATACGACTACGGATACAGCACAGACGAATACGGACTGCAATAGATGGGGGAGGCAAAATCCTACGCCCTTAAACTACTTGCAAAAAAGGATTACTTTGAAAAGGAGCTAAGGGACAAGCTGTCAAAAAAAGGCTTTTCTGAGGAGGAGATAGAGGGGGCTATCTCCCACCTTAAAAACCTTGGCTTAATTGACGACAGCAAACTACTGGAGAGATACATAGAGTTAGCTGTAAAAAAGGGGAAAAGTGGAGCTTACCTCAGACAAAAACTATACCAGAAAGGTATTTACGATTTTGAGATGGATTACAACGATGAGCTACAGTCAGCATTAAACCTTTTACACTCAAAATACAGAAAGGAAAAAAACTACAAAGATATAGTAAAATTTTTAAAAAACAGAGGCTTTTCCTACTCGGTTATACAAGATGCGGTAAATAAATTTTTAAATGGAGAAGAATGAAAGTCCTTACAAAGGAAGACATTCCCCTAAACCAACAGGTTGTATGCACAATAGGAAACTTTGACGGTTTCCACAAAGGACACAAACAGATAATAAACAGACTTATCCAAAGGTCAAAACAGTTAAAAAAACCATCTTTAGTAATAACCTTTGAACCACACCCTAAGAAGGTTTTAGACCCTGAAAACGCCCCCTGTAGGATTATAAACCTTGAAACAAAGATGGAGCTTCTTGAAAAGGAAGGTATAGACTACCTGTTTATAATAAATTTCTCCCCTGTTTTTGCCACACTTTCCCCTAAAGAGTTTATACAGTTCTTGTGTAAAGGGCTTGGCTGTTCACACCTTATAGTTGGACACGACTGGCGTTTTGGATACAAAGGGGAAGGTAATACAGAGACAGCAGAACAGCTAGGCAAGGAATACGGTTTAACTGTGGAAGTAGTCCCACCTGTTTTACTTGGTAATGAAAGGATTAGTAGCACAAAGATTAGACAGCTACTAAAAAGGGGAGAGGTTGATAAAGTATCCCAGTATTTAGGTAGACCATACTACCTAAAGGGTAAAGCTGTAGAAGGTAGGAAGTTAGGTTCAAAAATAGGCTTCCCTACAGTAAACATACTGCCCCCACCTGATTTGTGTCTAAAGAAAGGGGTATACTACGGGGCGTTAGGGTATGGTGATACAGTATACCCATCTGTTATAAACTACGGATTAAGACCTACAGTAGACGGGAAAACCGCCGTTATAGAGGCACATATAATAGACAGACAGGTTGATATAAAGCCTTCAAGCTGGGTAAAGGTTTACTTTAAAAAGTTTCTCCGTCCAGAGAAAAAGTTTGAAAGTATAGACTACCTGAAAAAGCAGATACAGTCTGATGTGGAGGAGGCAAAAAAATTAATCGGAGTGGAAGTATGAAAAAGTATATATTAATACTCCTTTTTACACTGTTTTATACAGTATCCTACAGCCAGCAACAGGAAGGGAAACAGCCGATAAAACTACCGGAGATAACATTCCCAATAGAGATAATCTCTGTAAAGATAGAAAATAAACCTCCACTACAGCCCCCTGAGAGGCTAACAATAGATGAAGAGGTAGATATAAAACTGTTTGTGGAGGATTTTCCACCTATACCACCTTACGATGTAGCACCACCTAACATTCCACTACAAAAGCCTTCCACATTCCTTGGTATACCTGAGGAAAACGCCCTTATGTCTGGGGCAATAGATGATTACAACAACGGCAGGTATATATCTGCAAAGGAAAAGTTAGAAAAACTTATATCCAAATACCCAAATGTCCCCTTTATAGTAGATGCCTACTACCTACTTGGACTTTCTTACTACCACCTCGGTGAAAAAGGTAAAGCACAGGAATACTTTGAAAAAGGTTGCCTGTCAGGTGTCCAATCCCTATCAAGGGATTATGCCTGTATATCTGCCACAATCCTTAACCTACAGCTTTACAACACAGAAAAGGCACAGGAGCTTTTAAAGAATGTAGGAAAGGTAGATGAAAACACACTGCTGTGGCACGGGACAATACTTGCCCAAATGGGAAAGCCAAAGGAGGCTTACTCCCTTATAAAGGATATAAAATGTGAAAACCTTGATGTTAACTTTGTTGATTACTGTAGATACCTAAAAAGCTACCTACTGTTTGCAAACAAAAGATACAAAGAGGCTTTACAGTATGCCTCAAAGGTGGAAAACCCTACATACCTGAAACATATCTTACTACTGAAAGGGTTTGCATACCTTTCCCTTGGGGAGTTGGACAAAGCTGAGGAAAACCTGAAAAAGTTTCTACAGGGATACAGCACAGTTGAAAAAATATCAGACTACGCCATTTACGGCTTAGGGGTTGTATACCTTAAGAAGGGGGAGGTAGAAAAGGCAATAGAGACCGCAGGAATACTTGAGGCAAGGGACAAAACACTTGCCCAGAACCTATACATACAGATAGCACAGGAGCTTACAAAAAAGGGCAAATTTAAATTAGCCTTCCTTATACTCCAAAAATCCGCACAAACAGGAAACAGGTATATAGACTACCTTAAAAAGAAAATAGCCATTACAGCCTACAATACAGGGAACTACCAGTATGCCTATCTAATGTTTAAAGATATGAACTCACCACTATTTGACCTTTACGCAGGGTTTTCCCTACTTAAGATGGGCAAGTTATCACAGGCTAAAGATTACTTTGAAAAGGTTGTAAGACTTTCCACAGACCCTAAACTTAGGAAGACAGCCCTACTTTACCTATCTGATATATACTTCCAGCTTAAAGATTTTAAAAACTATCTACTAACGGTAGAACAGCTTAAAGAGTATGACCCTGACACCGCCTCTGATTTACTTGGTTGGTATTTCTTTGTAAAAAAGGATTACAAACGGGCATACCTGTCCTTTAAAGACCCTTATATGAAAGCTGTATCTGCCTTTAACGCAGGTCTTTTAAAGGAAGCTAAAGAGTTAGCCCAGAGGCTAAACACAAGGAAAGCTAAATTTTTAATGGCGTATATACACCTTAAAGAAGGGGATATTGAAGGGGCAAGGGAGATACTTAAACAGCTTGCCAAGTATAACGATGGGATAGGACTACAGGCAGGATACCTTTACGCTTACTCATTCTTCTCACAGCAGGATTTTGAAAGGGCAGTTGAAGAGTTTGGCAGATTTGCCAGAAAACACCCTAACACAAAACTTGGTAAGCAGGCTATCCTCCGTATGGCAGACGCATACTACAATATGGGCAATATAGAAAAGGCAAGGGAGATATACAGACAGTTTATACAGAAGTATGCAAACTCCCCAGAGGCTATAGATGCGGCTTACCAGCTTACAGTTTTAGAGATGAGAGGTTCACAGGGGGATATAGCCCAGCAGATAGAAAGTTTTATACAAGAGTATCCAAACTACCCGTTTGTAAACCTACTTAAGCTACAGCTTGCAGACTACTACCTTAGCCAGAAGGAGTATGATAAAGCGGAAGGGTTATACAAACAGCTTATACAGGAAGACACAAAGGAAAGTGAGTATGCCTTTTATAAACTTGGCTACCTTTACTACCTGAAGGGAGATTACCAGCAGGCTATACAGGTTCTAAACAACTTTATCCAGATGTATCCTACAGGGGAGTTGTCCATAACAGCCAAAACCCTACTTGCAAAGATATACGAGGAACAGGGGGATATAGACAGAGCAATACAGATATTACAACAGCTACCTGACACAGATGAAAACAGATACAGACTGGCAGTCCTTTACTTTAAGAAAAAGGATTACATACAGGCAAAAAGCTACTTTGAAGACCTTTACACCAGATTTCCAAAATACAGAAACGATATAGCCTACTATCTGGCAAAGATACAGCTTGAACTTGGGCATACTGATATGGCTGTTAAGTATTTAGAGGAGGCTATAGCAGGACAGGACTACTACCACGTGGCAGAGAGCTACTATCTACTTGGTTTACTTAATGAGAAAGAGGGCAACCTTGATAAGGCGTTAAGCTACTACATAAATGTTATATACCTTTACCCTGAAGCAAAGGAGACTGTAATAAAAGCAAGGATAAGGGCGGCAGGTATAATGAGGGCTAAAGGTCAAAGAAGGGAAGCCTCCTGTATGCTAAAGCCACTGTTAGAAAAGGAGCTACCACCTAAGTTAGAGGCAAAGGTAAAAAGGCTTAAAAAATCCCTACCAGAGTGTAGATAAGAATAATAAGAAAAATTAGTTATATAATTATAATTAGATATCTATTTTTGTAATTTACCTTCCAGATACTTTTGATAAGCTGATAAGTCCAGTAGACCGTGTCCACTTAAGTTAAAGAGTATAACCTTAGGTTCACCTGTCTCTCTACATTTTATAGCCTCGTCAATAGCTACCTTAACTGCGTGGGCACTTTCAGGGGCAGGGACTATACCCTCTGTTTTTGCAAAATCAA
>JAADEV010000046.1 GCA_013153295.1 Aquificota bacterium
GGGGATAAAAGGATAAAATAAAATTAATAAATTACTTTCTGTGTATTTTTATTTTTATAGGTAGTAAAGATCGTTTGTTTTTTATATAGAACCGATAGTAGGTAGTGTATCAGAATGCCTCACAACCTTAAATTGCCTGTTCAGACTGTTCGGCTTTTGGAGGAGATAGGGAGTTTAGCTGAAAAGATGGGATACAGGGCTTTTTTAGTTGGGGGGATTGTAAGGGATATACTTATGGGAAGGGAAAACTTGGATATAGATATTACTGTAGAGGGGGACGCCCCAACCCTTGTTAAAAAGTTTGCCACAGAGAGGGGATATAGATACCATATCTACCCTGAGTTTATGACTGCCCAGCTTACAACTGATACAGGTTTAAAGGTGGATTTTGCCACCACAAGGAAAGAGAAATACAGCCACCCTGGGGCTTACCCTGAAGTGGAAAGGGCAACTATAGAGGAGGATTTATTTAGAAGGGATTTTACAATTAACGCAATGGCTTTGGAGATTACAGAGGGTAGTTTTGGCAAGCTGATAGACCCTTTCGGCGGTGAAAGGGATATAAAAAACAAGGTTATAAAAATACTACACAAGGACAGCTTTGTAGAAGACCCTATAAGGATACTTAGGGCTTTAAGGTTTGCAGGAAGATTTAGATTTAAACTTGAAGGGGAAACGGAAAGGCTACTTAAAACAGCTGTTAAAGGGGGATACCTACAATACGCCCCAACAGGGAGGGTTAACCTTGAGTTAGGAAACACACTTAAAGAGGATAGGGTGAAGGATATACTCCTTTTAATGGGGAGGTATGGTGTCCTTGAAAGCCTTGGGTTTGCCACCGATGATAGGTGGGCGGAGGTTTTAAACAGACTACCTGAGACTGTTAGATGGTTTAAAGACAGTTTAGGCTGGCAGGTGGACACCGCCCCTGTATACCTACTTTCTGTTTTATACCCTTTACCTGAGGAAACGGCAGAAGGTTTATTAGAAAAATACCATTTTGAAGGGTATAAGCCTGCTATAAAGGATTTTTACCTGTTAAAGGGAAAAGAGGCGGAAAAGAACTCAGATTTATACAAAAGTATAAAAAACAGGAACAGGGAGGCAGTTGTTTTCTGGACAGCTTACAGAGGCTTGGGGAACAGGATAAAGGGTATCCTTGAAAAGGAAAAAGAAAAACCAATATCGGGGAAAGATTTAAAGGAACTAAAGATACCACCTTCACCGTTATACAGGGAGATAATAGATGATGTTTTTTATAAACATTTAGATGGTGAGATAAAAGACAGGGAGGAGGCTTTAAGGTATATTAAGCAGACCTACCTTTCCGAAGGTCAGAAACAATAAGAACCACAACAGGTAAAGCCCCTAAAAGACCGTAAAGCCCTGCTGTAAAAAATGTGTCCTGAAAAGACCAGTTCATACTATATAGATACTGAACCTTGTAAAGGACAGCCTTTGCCAGTTTTTCAGCCTTTTCAGGGAAGGTAAACTGTTGGAAAAGGGCTGTATACTCCTGTAGCTTGTAGCTTATATACTCTGTATTCTGCATATTAAGTATACCTTCGTAATGTTCATATCCGTATCTGTAAAGGTTGTTTGTTGCAATAGCAGTCCCAAAAGAACCGCCTATAAACCTTGAGTAGTGTAGCAACCCTGTCCCCAAAGATGTTTTGTCCCCAAGATTTCTTAAAGCCATAGTTGTTACAGGTGCAAAAAACATACCAAGTGCAATCCCAAGGGGTATTGTCATTAATGCCGCCTTCAGGTTAGGTGTAAAGTAATCCAGTTTAGGGAGGAAGTATAGGGAGGCTATTAAATACACAACAACAGCTGTATAAAGGACTTTCTTTTCCCCTATTTTGTCAGACAGGATACCTGCTATAGGTGAAAACAAGGCTATAAAAACTGCAAAGGCAAGGATATGCAACCCTGCCCCAAATGTGGACAGCCCCTTTAGATGTTCAAAATACAGCGGTAAAAGGTAAAAGGTCTGATACATAGAAAACCCAAGTAAAAGGAAAAAAATGGAAAAACCTACAAAATACTCCTTATTCTTAAATATGGAAAAATCTATAAGCGGTTCCTTTGAAACCATCTCTGAAAGGAAGTAAAACAGCAAGCTAAAAACAGCTATTATAAACAGGTAGACAATAAAATTAGACATAAACCAGCCAAGCTGTTGCCCCTTTGACAGCAGGACAAGTGTGGAGATTGTAAATGAAGACAGGAAGAAAAAGGAGACAAAGTTAAGTTTAGCCTTCTCCCTTATTGTGCTTGTTTCAGGTAGGTAGAAAATTGCCATAAGGACTGTAAGTATTCCAAATGGTATATTTATAAAAAATACCCACCGCCAGTTTAGATACTCTGTAATGTATCCCCCAAGTGTGGGACCAATGGAAGGTGCAAAGCTAACCCCAAGCCCAAATATACCCATAGCCAGCCCTTTTTTCTCAGGGGGATAAACGGAAAAGAGAATAGCCTGTGCTGTAGCCATAATGAACGCTTCACCGATACCCTGTAGGACACGGGCGGTAATCATACTCTCAAGGCTGTCTGATACCCCACACCAGAAGGAGGCTACTGTAAAAATAGCTACCCCTATAATGTAGATTTTCCTTAAGCCAAAGTTTTTATCAAGCCACTGGGCAAGTATTAACATTGTGGCTGAGGCTATCATATAAGCTGTAATAACCCACTGGACACCATACAGGTCTGTTTTTAAAGGGGCGGTTATCTTTGGGACAATAATATCCACTATAGTGGTGTCAAGGACAGCCATAAAAGCCCCAAGCATTACAATAACAGTGATTAAAGCCCTTTCCAGTGGGGATATTTGCTGGTAAATCATTCTGTCCTTTTTATCTCAACCTCCCCGCTGAGACCTACCTTTAGTAGGGAGGTATTTCCCTTTGTTATCTTTACTTTTATAGGTATCCTTTGGGCTACCTTTGTAAACTCCCCTGCTGTAATATCCCTTGGAACTAACGCAAACTTTGATGCTGTAGCTGGGTTTATCTCCTCAACAACCCCTTCAAACTCCTCGTCTGGGTAGGCGTCTATATGTATCTTTACAGGGTTTCCAACTTTAACACCCTTTAGTTTTGTCTCCTCAAGTAAAACCTTTATGTAAAACTTGCCTTCAGGGACTACTGAGTATACAGGTCTTGATGGGGGGACAACCTCACCTACACTTACAAATTTTTTGGCAATATAACCGCTGTAAGGGGAGGTAAGGGTTGTGTATTTTATAAGGTTCTGTGTGTCTTCCGCTTCCTTTAACAGTGCTTGTATGTTCCCCTGTATACCCTGTATCTCCCTTTGTAGGTATGGTATTGTTTTTTCCTCAGATTTTGCCAGTTTTATACCTTCTTCAGCCTTTCTTAGGGATATCTTCAACTGTGCTATTTTTTCCTTTATATAGGCTTTTTTTAATGTTAGAACCTTTAGTTTGGTTTTTACCTCTTCATACTTTCTTTTAGGTATCAGGTCTTTTTCCGCAAGGTATCTGAACCTTTCCTCATCTTTTTTGGTAAGTTTTATCTGGGCTTCAACCTGTTTTAATTCCTTCCTTAAAGCTGATATTTCCTTTTGTATCTGTTTTTTTGTAAGCTCTGCCTGTTTTACTTTTATTTCTATCTGTTTCTTTACCTTTTCCAGTTTTACCTGAAGGGCTTTTTTCTTTTCTTCAAGGGCTTTTATCCTGCTTTGTATACCATTTAGTTTTACCCTGTAGTCTGTATCATCTATCTTTGCCAATACTTCGCCCTTTTCTACCCTGTCCCCTTCCTTTTTATATAGCTTGATTATCCTGCCACCTACCCTGTGGAAGGACAGGTTAGCCATATCCTCTGTTTCAACAAATACCGCATCTGTTATGGCATACTCTATCCTATGTTTCACCCACTTGAAGGCAAACACACCGAAGGCAACAATTAACACAAGTAGGATTACAATCCCAATTTTATTCTTCACAGCTTATACACCCTCCAACCGCTTCCTGTAGGTTTACAACAGCCTTTAACAGCTGGTAGTAGGACACCTCCCTTTCCTTCCTTGCCCCTGTAAGTATACTTTCTGCATCAAGGACATCTGTTGTGGTGGCAAGCTGATGTTTAAACTGCTCCACAACCATTCTGTAGTATTCCTCCGCCTCTTCAACTGAGGCTTCTGACAGCTTAAGGTTGTATACCGCCACTTTAAAGTCGTTGTAAGCCTTTTTTACCTGTAGCTTTATCTGGTTTTTTATACTATTTTCCTTTTCTTTTATTTGTAGGGCTTTTGTTTTTTCTTTCAAGGATTTGTAGTAAGGGGCTTTACCTTGGAACTGCCAGTTTATCAGCAGTGATAACGCCACATTTCCCTTCGGTGATATGTATGGGTTTTGGTCTGTCCAAAACAGTTTACCCTGTAGGACAACCTTTGGGTAAAAGTCTGAAAGGTAGGCTTTTGACAGGGCTTTTGTCTGCTCCTGTTTTGTTTTTAGGTATCTAAGTATATACCTGTTGTGTATTGCCCTTTGGTAAAGGTCTTTCAGTTTTAGATTTTTAGGTGGTTTTATTTTAGGCTGTTCAACTGTTATTTTACTGTCTATCGGTCTGTTAAGTAATGTGTTTAGTTTTGATTTTGCAAGTTTTAGCTGTCCTTCAGCCTTTTTTAAATCCCTTTTTACTTTGGCTATCTTTACCTTTGTCTGGAGTATATCTACCTTTGCCACAAGCCCTTTTTTGTAATACTCCTTAACCATACTGTAATGTTTTTCCACAGCTTTAAGCTGTTTTTGATAAACCTCCACAACTGCCTTTGCAGATAAAACATCTAAGTAAGCCCTTTTAACCTCCGCTGATAGGGAGTTAACCTTTTCCTTTAGTATCTGTTCTTCACCTTTTTTGTGTAGTTTTGCCACCTTAAGCTGTTGTGGTCTGGCGAACCCTGTAAACAGGTAGTAGTTAACCCCTAAGTCTATGTAGGAAAAATCCTTATCGTATGCTTTAAATTTAAGTGGGAATGGGAGTATTCCCGCTGGCACTGTTGTGTATGGGGTTTCGTTCATTGTTGTATAGGATAGGTTTGAGAAGATTACAGGCATATAAAGGTTTTCAGTTTCTTTTATATAAAGGGTGGCTTCCTTTATGCTGTATATCTGACTTTTTATTAAAGGGTTGTTTTTTAGGGCTGTTTGGACAGCCTCCTCCATACTTATCCCTAAGGCTAAGGTTGGTGTTAAAAAGGCTGTTAGTAATGCCCCTTTTACAACCCTTTTAAGCAAACCTTTTTACCCTGCTTTTTATATTGTTTAGGAACACCATCGCCTCTATAGGGGTCATTGTTGCAAGGTCTATATCCTGTATTTCTTTTATTATCTGTTTTATCTCTTCATCTTCCATAGGTAGGGTAAGCTGTTTTAGTATATGCTCCTCCCTTTGCTGGTTTTCTTCTTTGTAGCTGTATCTTTGCTGGGGTATGTTTTGGATACTTTCCTCCTGTCCCTGTTGTAGCTGGTATAGTATCTGGTAAGCCCTCTGTATTATCTCCTCTTTTATCCCTGCAAGTTTTGCCACGTGTATACCGTAGCTTTTGTCTGAAAATCCCTCCATTACAGTGTATAGGAACTTTATATCCTCCCCTTCCTCTTTTATATGCATATGGAAGTTTTTAACCCCCTTTATATCCTCTTCTAACTTTGTTAGCTCGTGGTAATGGGTTGCAAACAGTGTTTTTGCTTTAATATTTTTTGCAATATACTCTGATATAGCCCAAGCTATAGAAAGTCCGTCGTATGTGCTTGTCCCCCTTCCTATCTCATCAAGGACAACAAAGCTCCTCTCTGTAATATTGTTAAGTATGTTTGCCACCTCAAGCATCTCCACCATAAATGTGGACAGCCCTTTGGAGAGAACATCTCCAGAACCTATTCTGGTGTATATCCCGTCTACAACCCCAATCTCTCCGCTTTTTGCAGGTATAAACGAACCTGCCTGTGCAAGTATCAGTATTAAAGCGGACTGGCGGATAAAGGTGCTTTTCCCTGCCATATTGGGACCGGTAATAATATGGAAAAAGGAGTTTTCGTCCATATAAAGGTTGTTAGGGACAAAGTTTTCAACATACTCCTTTATAACAGGGTGGTATCCCTCTTTTATATCTATCTTGTAGCTGTCTGTTATCTTAGGTTTGACCCAGCCCTTTTCAGCTGATACTGTAGCTAACGATTGGACGGCATCTATAACCGCTACCTTATGTGAACTTTTTGCTATCTGGTCTGACAGGGAAGATACATAATCCCTAAGCTCCATAAACAGTTTATACTCAAGGGCTTTTATCTTTTCATCTGCGGAAAGTATCTTTTCCTCAAACCTCTGTAGCTCCTCTGTGGTAAACCTTTCTGCGTTTGTTAAGGTCTGTCTCCTTTTGTAATGGGGAGGGACAAACTTAAGGTTTGGTTTTGTTATCTCTATGTAGTATCCCATCACTTTGTTAAAGCCAACTTTTAGGCTTTGTATACCTGTAAGTTTCCTCTGCTCCTCCTGAAATTGTTTAACCCATTTATCACCTTTCTCCTTTATCTCCTTAAGCTCATCTAAATCTCTGTTAACACCTTTTTTTATTAAGCCTCCCTCTTTCAGGTGTATAGGCGGGTTTTCTTCAAGGTATCTGTCCATTTTATCTGTTAGATGGTCAAAATCCTGTATACCGCCGAATATATCCCGTAGGTATGGGGATTTTAGTTTACCTGTTAAGCCCTTTAGCCTTTTTACATTTAGTAGTGATTGTTTTAGGGCTACCATATCCCTTGGGGTCATTGTCCCTGAGGATATTTTTGCAATAAGCCTTTCTATATCAAATATCCCGTCAAGTATCTCCCTTATCTCCTCCCTTAATGTAGGGTTGTTTACAAGCTCTTCTACAGCCTCCAGTCTCCTTTCTATATCCCCTTTGTCCTTAAGTGGGTGTAGTAGGAAAAACTTTAGCCTCCTTTTACCCATACCTGTTAATGTTCTGTCTATTGTTTTAAATAGGGAGACATTTCCTTCGTTGGCTACCACTATCTCAAGGTGTTTCTGGGCTGAGTAATCAAGTCTTATATACCTTTCCCCGTGGTATGGCTTTAGGGGATTAATAAACGGTAAAAAGCCCTTCTGTGTATATTTGGCGTAGCTAAGTAATGCGGAAGCGGAATACAGTGCAGGTAAATCCCTGTCTGTAAAACCAAACGATGTGTAGTGGGCGGTTTTGAAGAACTGTAAAAGTGATTTAAGGCTCTCCTGTGAAAAATCCCCTTCAGGTAGGTGTGTTATAAAAATCTCCTTAAAATGCTCTTTTATAAGCGGTATCTCCTTACCCTTTGGTAGGATTACCTCTTTAGGCTGGAACTTCCCTAAGAATGATATTAACCCTTCACTGTCCATAACAGAGGCAAAAAACTCCCCTGTGGACAAATCAAGGTAGGAAACCCCAAATTTACTCCCTTCAGGGTATATTGAGACTACCGCTGACCTTAGTCTTTCGTTATCAAAGTATGTTCCCGGTGTTATAATCCTGATAACATCTCTTTTTACTATTCCCTTTGCCTTTGAGGCGTCCTCAAGCTGTTCACAGATTGCTACCTTATGCCCCTTTGCCACAAGTCTACTTATATAACTGTCAGCTGAGTGGAAGGGGATACCACACATAGGGATATAACTGTCTTTACCTACCCTTTTTCTGGTAAGGGCTATATTTAACTCCTTTGCCCCTATATGGGCATCTTCGTAAAACAGCTCGTAAAAATCACCAAGTCTGTAAAGTAAAAGTGCATCTGGGTAATCACTTTTTATCCTGTGATACTGGGCAAGCATAGGAGTGGTTGGCTGGTCGTCTCTGGTCATACTACCCCCTGAAGGTAGAAAAAACCCTCCAAGTTTTTTATAGGGTTTATATTATTAGTCAGATATGGAAAGTTTGCAACTTATCTGTAGAACTTTCTGAACAGATAACCTCTTTCCTTTGAACAGGCTTTTATCTCTTCAAGAACCTTTTGTTTACATTCATCTTCATCAAAGCAAAAGCCATTATCCTGATACTCTTTTAACATATCCCACATTACTTTACCTTCACAGTTAGACCAAGCCTTCCTGTAATCCTTTTCCTTTACTGAGGAGAGGCATTTCTCCATTTTGCTAACATAGTTTTTACATTTGTCTGATATTTGGACTGCTTCCTGTGTCTGTTGAACCACTTTTGTTTGGGTGTCGGCGGTTGTTGTCTGGGTTTGCTGGCTTGTGGCTACCCCACAACCAAACGAGAAAACTGAAAAAATTGCCGTGGCTACTGCTAACTTCTTCATAATCTAATCTCCTTTAGTTAGGTTAGTCTTTACTTACTAAATAAGTATAAATCCCACTTACCATTTTAGCAACAGTAGGTCTTCTGTAGCTGTTCACCTTGCAAAAAAGTTTCCTTCTAAAAAGGAAATAATATGGTAAAATTTCCTTATGAAAAGGAAAGATATTTTTAAAGAGCTTATAGTTGAGTTTCAGGAAAGGGAACTTCCCACTATAGTAGAAAGGGATATTGCTATACCTACAAACACAAAAAAGATAATATCAGTAATTGGTGTTAGGAGAAGTGGGAAAACATATATTCTGTTTCAAACGGTAAAGAACCTGTTAAAAAGTGTGCCTATTGAAAAAATCGTTTATATAAACTTTGAAGACGAAAGGTTAGAATTAAAAGCGGAAGAGCTTAGTTTACTGATTGAAGCGTATAAAGAACTTTACCCAGAAATTCCTCTAAGTGAGGTTTATTTCTTCTTTGATGAAATTCAAAATGTTAAAGGTTGGGAAAGATTTGTTAGAAGGGTTTATGATAATTACTCCCAAAACATTTTTATTACAGGTTCAAACTCAAAACTCCTTTCCACAGAAATAGCTACTTCTCTAAGGGGTAGAACTATAACCTACAAGGTTTTCCCTCTAAACTTTAAAGAGTTCCTTAGATTTAAAAACTTTAAGTTTAGCGAAAAATACTTACATTCCTTGGGAAAAAGGGCTATATTAAAAAATTTGTTTAGTGAATATATGAGATTTGGTGGCTTTCCAGAAGTTGTTAGAGTAGAAGATAGAGATTTAAAGATAAAGATTTTACAGGGATACTTTGAAGTTATGCTTTATAAAGATGTGGTAGAAAGATACCAGATAAAATCCCCAGTTATACTTAAATACTTCACGAAAAGGCTAATAGAAAGTATAGGTAAAC
>JAADEV010000109.1 GCA_013153295.1 Aquificota bacterium
CAACCCAGTCCATAGACAGCTACTTCTCCAACGTTTTCTCAAGGGACACCCTGTCAGGAAAGTTCATAGTGGTAAACAAACAACTTATGAAGAAGTTAGAAGAAAAGGATTTATGGAATGAGGAAATAGCAGAAAAGATAAAAGCTGATGGCGGTTCAGTCCAGTATATAGAAGAGCTTGAAGGTAAAATTGATAAAAGACTGTTTAAAGGGGCTTACGAAATCCACCCCCACAGGCAGATAGACATTGCGGCGGCATTCCAGAAGTATATAGACCAAGCTGTATCTAAATCAATCTACATAGAGGAAGACCTACGGGGAGATATGTTTGACATATATATGTATGCTTGGGAAAAAGGTCTGAAATCAACCTACTACTGCTTCATAGATAAAACCGTAAAAGGGGAAAAATACACCCAGAAGGTAAACAAAAGGGGAGCAAGAAGGGGCTTCGGGCTAAGGAAATCTGCCGGCAACACAACAGAACAAAACAGAGCAGTAGAAGATGATTTAGAACAGATAGAAAAGATGGCAAGGGAAAAATACGGTGATGAGGTTGTAGATAGGGTAAAGGCTGGTGATATTGACGCCTGCCCAACCGACCCACTTCTAAACAAGATTTGCCCAAGCTGTGAGTGATAAAAAATTGGGGGGGTCCTTACCCCCTTTAAAAATACCTCTCTTTTATAATCTCCCTTATTATAGATTTTAGGACAGTCTTTTTATCTATATTACTAAGGATAAAGTTAGCTTTTAGTCTTTTTAATGCTTCTAATTTTATTTCCCTTTTTTCGTCCTCTGGTAGTTTATTCCAGATAAAACTTATAACCTTTAGCTCTGTTAAGAATGGGTCTTCCCCTTCCTGTAGTAGTTCAGGTGGAATATTAAATCTGTGTATAACATTGCCCCATACTGTAGAGTTATTTTTTTGAAAGCTGTTTTTTACTGTCTTTTTTTTCTTTTTAAGTAGCTTTGCTTTTAAGGGTTTTTCAAGTGGAGATAGGGAGAAGTTTTTCCTCTTATCCAGAGGATACCTTAAAAGCTCCCGTTTTATTAATCTCTTTGCGTCTTCCACAGGTATATCAAGCTGGATAAAAAGGTCTATTACTTCTAAGTCTTTTGGGGATAGGGAGATATTAAGTTTTGTAAGGTTTTTTATAAATAGTGTTATTTCCCTATAGTAAGTTTGTTTTCTCTCCTCTGTTGAGTTTTTCAAGGTTTATTCCTACTACAGATATACCAAAATCCTTAGCTTTTTTTCGGAAACTGTCCTTATCCACTAAAAATGTTTTACCTGCTTCTACAAAAAGTAGTTTTGCTTTTGCTTTTTTCATACTTTTTAATGTTTTTTCCCCTATAACAGGGACATCATAACGCATATCTTGGTTTACCCTTGCCACTTTACAGACTACACAGCCTTCCCCTGCCAAATCCCCAGCCCTAAGTATACATTTATCTGTTCCTTCCAGCCCCTCAACTGCAACAACCACTTTGTCCTTTACAACAACTGTCTGACCTATATCAAGCTGGGCTATCTCCCTTGCTATTTTAAGCCCAAAGTATCCATCTTCCATAGCCCCTTCAGGTGGTATCTCCCCTGCTATTAACCCTTCAGGCACAAGTAGTTGGGACAGGAAAGGTGATGGGTCTATAGGATTAAACCCTTCCTTTTCCATCTCTTTTAAAACAGCTTCCAGTATTGATTTTGCCCTTCTGTCCTTAAGCTGGGAAAAAAAACCCCTTGCCCTTTTGTCAAATGTGTGTATAGACTTAAGTATATGGAAATGTTCTATTTTACCAAGCATTACAACATCTGTAATGCCATCTTTTTTCATACTATCTATTAGCTTTTGGGCTTCCCCTAATCTTAGCCACGTTGTAGGGGCAAGTTTTTGTATGGATTTGTCTGTTATACCTTTTATTGCGTAGATATGGAGGGGTTTACCCTGTGATACTACAGATTTGGCAAATTCAACAGGTAGTTCGCCGCTACCTGCTATCAGACCGATTTTACCCATTTTTTCTTTTTAGATGCTTCAGGTGCAATACCCCTTTTTGATGTTTCTATAAACTGGATAAACTTCTGTATTTCAGGTGTCATTGGAAGGGTTTCTTTCACCCTTTGGATACCTTCAGATATTGTGTTAGACCTAAGGAATACTGTTTTGTAAGCCTCTTTTAGTAGTTTTATCTGTTCTTTTGTAAAACCTCTCCTTTGTAAACCTACTAAATTTAAACCGTATAAAAGGGCGTGGTTTTTTGATGCCCTTGTAAATGGTGGTATATCTTTGTCTACAGCTGAGGCACCACCGACCATAGCGTAATCACCTACTCTACAGAACTGGTGAATAGGTGTAAGACCCCCTATGAAAACATAGTCTCCTATTTGGACGTGTCCTGCCAGTGTTACATTGTTAGCAAGTATTGTGTCGTGTCCTACCTTGCAGTCGTGGGCTATATGGACATACGCCATTAGATAGGTGTTATCCCCTATCTGGGTTATACCATCATCAAAGGAAGTCCCCCTGTTGACGGTAACATACTCCCTTATAACTACATTATCACCGATTTTTACGAAGGTTTTTTCCCCTTTGAAGCCTATATGCTGGGGTAAGCCTCCTATTACACTCCCTTCAAAAATCTGACAGTTCTGCCCAATAGTGGTATAAGGTTTTATTTTTACATTTGAGGAGATTTTGGTGTTATCACCGATTTGAACATCATCTTCAATAATGGAAAAGGGGCCAACCTCAACATTGACCCCTAACTGTGCCTTTGGTGATACTATAGCAGTTGGGTGTATTTTTACGCCCAATAGACTATCCTTTATACAAGTAGGCTTTTTAGAACTTCCTTAGGCTGAACACCTACTTTTGTGTCAACAACCTGTCCGTTTTTAAACACCATTATAGTAGGTATAGCCCTAATTCCGTATCTCATAGCTATGTTTGGGTTTTCGTCTGTGTTTAGCTTGCATATTTTTGCCTTTCCTTCTAACTCTTCTGCAAGCTCCTCTATAACAGGTGCTATAAGTCTACAAGGACCACACCAAGGTGCCCAGAAATCCACTAATACAGGAAGGTCAGAGTTTAATACTTCCTGTTCCCAGTTTTGTTCGTTGGCTATACATACCTTTCCAGCCATATTCTATTCCTCCTTTAGTAGTAGCTTATATATTTCAAGGGCTTTTTTATTTTTTATATAGTAGCAAACGATAGAACCCTGTCTCTTATAACCTAGTATACCTTTATTCCTTAACACAGACAAGTGCTGGGAAACATTTGGCTGTGGTAAATCAAGGGCTTCCCATATATGTTTAACGCATTTTTTACCTGAGCTTAGAAAACCTATTATCTTTAATCTGTTGGGGTGGGCTAAAGCCTTTAACAGTTCAGCGTTTTCCTCAAGGAACTCCTCATCTTTCCATTTCTCATTTTCATCTATCACAATTTCTCCGTTCATAACAAAAACCCCATTTATCATATTAGAATATTCCATTATTATATCTAAAGTTTCTATTAGAATTCAATTAGAAAAAAGTTTACTAACCACTTTGTTTCTTAATAACCACAAACTTTCTTTCTGGTAAGCCGTGGAATTTTTTAGAGATGGTAAAAGGTTTTACTTCCTCTTCTACCTTTTTCCCTTTCATTATGATTAGATAACCATCAGGTTTTAACAATCCTTTACCCCATTTTAAAACATCAAAGGTATCCCCTGTAGCCCTGCTAAGGACTATATCAAAATCCATATTTATATTTTCTGCCCTATCACATAGGACTTTAAAATCAAGTCCAAGCTCCCTTGCCAGTGTTTCCAAAAAAAGGCATTTCTTTTGGACTGCTTCTATAGTGTAAAGGTCAAACTTATCCCCGTAGTAAATCTTAAGGGGAACTGATGGGAAGCCTCCCCCTGCCCCTAAGTCTGCCACTTTTTTACCTTCTACTGGTATACCCTCTTCCTCAAATAGTTTTACAAGGGTTAAGCTGTCTAAGAAATGTTTTGTAATAATTTCATCTTTTTTCCTTATTGATGTGAGGTTGTATACCCTGTTCCATTTTGAAAGTAGCTCCAGATACTTTTCAAACTTTGAAAGCATTTCATCTGTAAGGTGTATACCGTTTTTTTCCGCAAGTTGTTTTAGCTTTTCAACCATCTTTACAGACTTTCCCTTTCCATAAATGAGGTGTCAAATACAGATACTTTTATTATTTCACCATCTTTTATCTCTGTTATCCCAACATCTACTATGCCAAAGCCGTGGGCAAAAACCATACCTGTTAGTATGTTTGAACCTTGTTTCCCAAATGGTGTAGCCACAAAACCTTCATCTGTAAGCTCAAGTTTTACCCTTATAAACTCAAGCCTTTCACCCTTTTTCCTTTTAAATCCACCTTTTAGTTTTGCATTTACCACTGGATTAAACAGTTTTTTGTTTCCTGTCATCTTTTTTATAGCTGGCTTTACCATATTTTCAAACACAACCATTGCCGCTACAGGGTTTCCGGGTATTCCAAAGAAAAGTTTTCTTTTTTCTTCACCCCATACACCGAAGGCAACAGGTTTACCCGGTTTTTGTCTTACCTTCCAAAACAGTATCTCAACCCCAAGCTCCTTTACCACAAAATCCTTTATAAGGTCATACTCCCCTACAGATATTCCACCTGTTGTTAGGAGAATATCACAGCTTTTTGCGAAGGATAGTTTTGTTTTTGTATCCTCTGGAGTGTCCTTGGAAAATCCGATTATAACAGGCTCTCCACCTGCTTCTAAAACCTGTGAGTATAAGGTGTATGTGTTTGATGTTCTTATCTGGGATAGTTTTGTCCTGTCTTCTGCAACATCTAATATCTCATCGCCGGTTGTTAGTATTGCCACCCTTGGTTTTTGGTAAACATAGACAGTAGGTTTATTTACAGACGAAAGTATACCTATCTCCGCAGGTCTTAACTTTGTCCCCTTTTGAATAAGCAGTTCACCTTTTTTGTAGTCTCCACCTTGGGGTCTGATATTTGACCCTTTAGGAAGTGCTTTGTATATGTAAACTTTATCCCCTTCTACCTTTGTAAGCTCTTTCTGGACAACTGTGTCAGCCCCTTCAGGGATTAAACCCCCTGTGTATATGTAGGAAGCTGTTTTTGGCTCTACCTTTACCAGCTCTCCCCCAGCTTTTGCCTCACCTACTATCTTTAGGACAGCTGGGTTTTCCTCTGTGGCGTTGGCTATATCCTCATACCTAACGGCAAAGCCGTCCATTCCACTGTTATCTGCAGGTGGGTTATCCATATCTGCGTATATATCCTCTGCTAACACCCTGTTAACCGCTTGGTTAAGGAAGACCTTTTCCAGTCCCAACTGTTTTGTGTTTCCAAGGATTATGTTTACTGCCTCTTTAAAATCTATCATTACACCTACCCCTTAAATATCTGTTGTATAGGATTTACATCAAGACCTTTTTCCCTGTAAGAAGAGATAGCCTCTACTGCAGATTTAGCCGCCCTTATTGTTGTAAAGTAAGGTATTTTATGCTCTACTGCCGCCCTTCTAATGTAGTAAGCGTCAGACCTTTCCCTTTTCCCTGATGGGGTATTGATTATCATATGTATCTCGCCGTTTCTTATACGGTCTACAACATTAGGTCTTTCCTCAGAAAGTTTACTTACTTTTATAGATGGTATACCCCTTTCCTGTAAAAACCTGTGTGTCCCCTCTGTGGCATATATCTCAAACCCTAAATCAACAAGCCTTTTTGCTATATCTACAACAGCAGGTTTATCTTTATCTGCTACAGATATAAACACCCTACCTTCCTGTGGAAGAATGGAACCTGCCGCCGCCTGTGCCTTCCAAAATGCAAGCCCAAAATCATCGTCTATTCCCATTACCTCCCCTGTGGATTTCATCTCCGGTCCCAGTAGTGGGTCTACACCGGGAAACCTGTTCCAAGGGAATACAACCTCTTTTATAGAGTATTTACTGAACCTTTTATCCCTAAAGTCTGTGGCAGGGTGGGGGTCTTGTATATTAAATACCTCAGGAAGTATATCCCTTAACCTTTTTCCTACTATAACCTTTGATGCAATCTTAGCAAGGGGGTAGCCAATGGCTTTACTTACAAAGGGAACAGTCCTTGATGCCCTTGGGTTTACTTCTATTATGTATATCTCACCATCTTTTACAGCAAACTGGACATTCATAAGACCTTTAACATTAAGGGCTTTTGCCAGCTTTTTTGTATTTTCTTTCACCTGTAAAAGTATATCCTCCGACAGAGTGTAAGGTGGGATACAGGTAGCACTATCACCGGAATGTATACCTGCCTCCTCTATATGCTCCATAATAGCCCCTACCAGAACATCATCACCATCACTTACAGCATCAACATCAAGCTCAACAGCATCTTCCAAAAACCTATCTATTAACAGCGGTTTATCCTCTGAGACAAGGACAGCCTCCTCTATATACTCAAGAAGCTCTGTGGTATCGTAAACAAGCCTCATAGCCCTACCACCTAAAACATAGGAAGGTCTAACAAGAACCGGATATCCTATCCTTTCTGCTGTTAGGATAGCCTCCTCTTTAGACCTTGCTATGCCACTTTCAGGCTGTTTCAGTCCAAGTTTTATTATTAACTCCCTAAACCTTTCCCTATCCTCTGCTATATCAATACTTTCTGGAGATGTGCCAAGTATTTTTATCCCTGCGTTTTGTAGCGGAACTGCCAACTTTAAAGGTGTCTGCCCACCGAACTGGACTACTACCCCTTCCGGCTTCTCACTTTGGATTATGTTTATCACATCTTCATAAACTATAGGTTCAAAAAACAGTTTATCTGATGTGTCGTAGTCTGTAGATACAGTTTCCGGGTTGCAGTTTACCATTATAGCTTCGTATCCTTCCTCCTTTAACGCCCATACACAGTGGACACAGGCGTAATCAAACTCTACCCCCTGTCCTATTCTGTTAGGACCGCTACCAAGGATAATAATTTTTCCCTTTCCCATACTGTCCCCTTACACAGGTTTTAACTAAATAGTATAGCATTAGCCACTGTTGGTATATAAAGGTGTTTAAATTCCCCTAATAAAATGTTAAAGTTATTAAGTATCTGTTAATAATGCCGAAAATAGGTTTTGATACATATTAAAGTTAAGTTTATATACTTACGAAAACTTAGTTTAAATAGCAACTTTGTCTTTATGGGAAGCGGTTTATGCTATAATGTTATTTTGTATGTGCTTAATATCACTAATTAATAACTAAAAGTGAGGGAGATATGAGGAAGTTAATAGCAGTATCATTGGCAGCTATTGTTGCCAGTGGATGTGCTTCAAAAAATGAAAATGAATACACAAAATTTCAGGAACCTACTTTTGACGAACAAAAGGAGGTTCTATCTAAGATAAAAATAAAGAAAGAACCTCCAAAGCCACCCCCTAAGAAAGTGAAAAAAATCCCTAAGTTTATGGAAGAAGTTTTAAACAGAAGAATTACTTTAAATGCAGATGGTATTCCGTATTCTCAATTTATCAATGTTTTAAGCTTAACTACAGGGGTTAATATTTATACAGATAGACCTGTAGAATTTCCTATAAAAGTAAGTTTTCATAATACTCCCCTTAAAGATGTTTTAACAACAATAACAGAACCTTACGGCTTTAGATACGATGTTGGAAATAGAAAAATAAAAGTTATTACCTATGAAACAAAGCTGTTTAAATTATATATACCCCCAGCCCTTAGAAAGCTAAACGCATCTTTAGAAGCAGTGATGTCCATATCCGGTAGCTCAAGTCCATATGGTTATGGCTATGGGTATCCTTATGCAGGGACAACTGGAACAACTGGAACAACCTCCCGTTTTGTGGATGAAAGCAAAACAGAGGGTAAGTTAAAAATAGAAAATGAGCTTGAGATAGACCTGTGGAAACAGGTTGAGGAGACAATTAAAAATATTATTCAAGATGAGGAAAATACATCTGTTGAGATTACGTATTCTACTGAGGAAACTGGAACAGATGTTCAGGAGCTTAGCCATGGAAATGTAAACAAAAGTGTAAATGACCTTGTAAAAGGAACACAGGAAAAGAAAGGGAAAGGGACAACTTCCCAAGGTGAAAGAATTGCTGCGAGAAAGTACCAAAGAAATGAAGGGGCTGTTCCAGGATTAGGAGGTATTTCAGCTAAAGGTTCACAAATGAATTTAAAAGGTCTCGAGAGCCTTGTTCCAAAAAGGGAACATCAGCAAGATGAGAAAAGCCAAATAAAAAGGGAAAATGTTTTTTCCTCCACGATAGAAAAGAAAGGCAGTGTTGAGCAAAAACACGAAAATGTTAAAGAGGAAAAGCAAGGTAGAAAAAGGGATATCAAAGTTCAAATAGTAAGGAAAGTAGGTTCTAAACATTATTTCCGTCCATTTGTTAAAGTTGATAGACTTAACGGAATTGTAATGGTAAAGGCAAGACCAAAAACAGTTGAAAAAATAGGTGAGTATATAGAAACCCTTAATAAAGTATTAAATAAAGAAATACTTATAGAGCTTGAAATTGTAGAATTTACAGCAGACAGAATGCTTGAGTATGGTGTTAACTGGGATGTTCTATTATCCAAAGCTTTAGGAAACGATTATAATGTTAGAATACTCCAAAGCTTCCAATATGCTTATGCAGGGGATACAGGCTTAAATATGAATGTTTACAAAAGCGATGGAACATTCTCTTCTATCATAAGGGCGTTATCCAGATATGGAAGGGTTAAGGTGCTATCTACACCAAGGGTAACAACACTTAACAACCAGCCGGCAATTGTTAGATTTGGTAAGGATAGAATACTCATATATCCAAGGGCTTCTTCTACATCACAACTGTTTGGAACAACAACTAATGTAGCTTATCAAGCAACAACTATAACCGTCGATAAACTACATATTGTATCTGAAGGATTTACCCTGTTTGTCCTACCAAGGTATAATGAATATACAAAAGATATAATCTTAAATATTATTCCAATATTCCAAAACCTTGATGACAAGTCTTCACAGGATATAGACAGTAAACTTGAACAAATGATGATAGCAGACCCAACTAAGTATGTATCCCATCCAGTTCCACTATCTGTTATAACAAAGCAGCTAAGTGCAATAGCTAAGCTAAAGGAAGGGGAAGTTATAATACTCGGTGGTTTATCCTCTAAGATGGATTCTGCGA
>JAADEV010000026.1 GCA_013153295.1 Aquificota bacterium
GCGATAAAAAAACTAAGAAAACTGATGCAAGAGTATGTATAATGGATAAGCATATGGAAAGGGAAAATGTTTATATCCACTATCTAATACAGGATTTAGAAAACTTTATGGAAAGAAATATAAAAAAGGTGGAAGATTTAATAAAAAAACCTGCCGTTATGTCTATGGAGGAGGGCTGGTTTGTTTTAGATAGTTATTCCAAAGGTTTAAAAAAAGTGATGGACATTATAAGAGTTTCTAAAGATATAGATGATAAACAAATGTTTAAACTTGTATCCATACTTTCATCTGAAATCCTTGCTTGGATTGCGTTAACATACCCACACATAGAGCATACGCTACAGCCGCTTGTAAAGGATATGAATATAAGGAATAAACACATACTTGATGTAATATTTGATGCCCTTATACTACTTGAGGATTTTATAGATAACCCTTCAGATATGGCAGACAAAAAGGAAGAGATATATTCTATATACGGTGATATAAGCAGGTTCTTCGGTTTCCTATCACAGGTAGCCCATAAGGGGGCTTTGGAAAATTAACACCCCCTAACAAGGGACAGACCACCATCAACAACTATAGTTTGACCTTGTATCCATTTAGCATCATCGGTGCATAAAAACCCTACCACACCGGCTATATCCTCAGGCATACCCATTCTGCCTAAAGGTGTTAGCCTTATTGTCCCTTCTTTCACCTCTTCGTAGTTAGGGAATAGTTGTATTGCCTCTGTGTCTATTGGACCACCAGAAACAGTGTTAACATTTATCCCTTTTTCACCAAACTCTACAGCGGCATATCTAACCAAAGCCTCAAGGGCTGATTTTGCTGCTCCGTGTATGGCATAGTTAGGCATATAATCCTTTGTTCCTGTAGATGATATGGCTATAATCTTTCCTTCTCTTCCTTCCATCAGCTTTACAGCCCTTTGGGTAGACCATATAAAGCCCATAACTGTAATATCAAAAATCCTTCTTGTTCCTTTCTCCTTCAATCTAAGGAATGGGGCAAATCCTCCAACAACCTCCCTACCTGATGCCACCGCATTACTTACAAAAATATCCAGATAGCCAAACTTTTCCTGTATTTCATCAAAAGCCCTGTCTATATCCTCTTTTTTCCCAAAATCACCTTGTATAGCGTATCCCTTTACACCCTTTGCCTCTATCTCCTTAACAACTTCTTCCGCTTTTTCTTTGTTTTTGTAGTAGTTTATTATTACATCTGCCCCCATATCAGCTAACTTAAGTGCTATAGCCCTTCCTATTCCCCTACTACCACCTGTTATAAAAGCCAGTTTTCCTTCTAACTCTCTACAAGCCATTTATACCCTCCAATCATTGAAACTTTAGCTTTTCAAAAAATCTACAGCTTAGTTATAAGATTACCTAAGAATTACAAAAATATCAAATCAATAGTATACCCTTCTATATTTAGATTGCTATAAACCATGTTTATAAATATTTTTAAAAAAGTCTGGAATTAGTGGTAAATTTCTCTTACAATTTTGTGTTTGTATGAAATTTGATAGGGGGTATTTATTTTGCGTCCCGATGGAAGAAAACCAACACAGATAAGACCTGTAAAAATAGTAAGGGATTTTAATATATACGCAGAGGGTTCTGTTTTAATAGAGGTGGGCAACACCAAGGTTATTATTACCGCCTCTGTAGAGGAAAAAGTCCCACCGTTCTTAAGGGGAACAGGACAAGGTTGGATAACAGCAGAATACTCTATGTTGCCCCGTTCAACAGAAAGTAGAAACATAAGGGAAGTTGTGAAAGGTGCCCCATCAGGTAGGACACAGGAGATACAAAGGCTTATAGGCAGGTCTTTAAGGGGAGTTGTAGACCTTAAAAAGTTAGGTGAAAGGACGCTGTGGGTTGACTGTGATGTTATACAGGCTGACGGGGGGACAAGGGTAGCATCTATAACAGGGGCTTTTATAGCTGTAGCTGATGCAATGATAAAGATTACACAGGAAGGGCTTGTTAACCAAAACCCCCTAAAGGACTATGTAGCGGCAATATCCACAGGTATAGTAGGCAAGGAGGTAGTCCTTGACCTTAATTTTAAAGAGGATTCATCTGCAAAGGTAGATATGAACCTTGTTATGACAGGTAGCGGTGATTTTGTTGAGGTGCAGGCAACTGGGGAGGAATACTCCTTTTCACAGGAAGAGTTTAACAAAATGCTTGAGTATGGAAAGTTAGGTATACAAAAACTGATACATATACAAAAACAGTTTGTAGAAGGTATTCCATCTATAGGACACTGGAAAAGGTTGCCTGTTAAAGAGTTTACATATATAGATGAATAAACTAAAAATTAAATACCTGAAAAGCATACAAAATAAGTTAAAAGCAATCACCACAAAGCATACATTTAGAGCGGATTTTTATAACCTTTTAAAAGAGCTTACACTAAAGACACCAAAAGCAACATTTAACTTTCCCATTGGAGACTACCAATCAGCCCAAAAATACCTGAAAGGCAGATACACCAGAACACTAACCCTTGAAGAATTTACCCATTACAATAGAATAATAAATGCTCTTCTTAAAACAGAGGAGATAATGAAAGGGCTTTCAAAGCCGGAGGTTTAAAATGAAAAAGGTAGTTTCACTTTTAAGTGTTTTAATATTTACCCTTTCAGCCTTTGCAGAAGAAAAAATAACAAATGAAATGATTTATTTGAAACTAATAGAAATAGAAAAAGACCTTAAAGTTCTAAAAGCAGAGTTTAAGCAGTTTAAGGAAGATACAAATAAACGCTTTGAAGAGCTACGGGATGATATGAACAGACGATTTGAGCTTATGCAAATACAGATAGATAAACGCTTTGAGCAAATAGATAAGCGTTTTGAACAAATAGACAAACGCTTTGAACAGATAGACAAACGCTTTGAGGAAGTAAACAAAAGATTTGAAGATATGTTTACATTCCTATGGATAATAACAGGTATATTCACAACCTTAACACTTGGGGTTATAGGGTTTGCCTTCTGGGATAGGAGAACAATTATTAGAAAAGCAAAGGAAGAAACTATAGAAACCCTTGAAAGGGAAGGAAAACTCAGAAACCTAATTGAAGCTCTAAGGGAACTTGCAAAAGAAGATAAAAAGCTCGCTGAAGTTCTAAGACAGTATAATTTACTTTAGGAGGTATAAAGTTGTCAGATTCTCTTGTAATCCTTGGTAGCCAGTGGGGTGATGAAGGTAAAGGAAAGGTTGTTGACCTGCTAACAACAGATTTTGATTATATAGTTAGGTATCAAGGGGGAAGCAACGCAGGGCATACAGTAATAATAGGGGATAAAAAATACGCCCTACACCTAATCCCATCAGGAATACTAAGGGAAGGTAAGAAAAACCTTATAACCAATGGGGTTGTTATTGCACTGGAAGAGCTTGTGGCAGAAATGGAAAAAATAAAAGATGTGGTTGATAACTTTGAAGGTAGACTATACATAAGTGATAGGGCACATATTGTATTCCCTTACCACAAACTACTTGACCAGCTGTCTGAACAGTCTAAGAAAGGGTCAAAGGTAGGAACAACCCTTAAAGGTATAGGACCGGCGTATATGTCCAAATACGGTAGAACAGGAATAAGGATAGCTGACCTGTTTGAGCCTACATACTTTAAAGAAAGGTTAAAAAACGCCGTAGAAGAGGCAAAAAAGATTGCTGAAAATGTTTACGGAGTAAAAACAGACCTTGATACACAGAAGATATACGACGAAACAATGGGATACTTTGAAAAGATAGCCCCCTTAGTTGCAGATACATCGCTTATGCTTTACAACGCAATGGAAAAAGGGGAAAAGGTTCTGTTTGAAGGGGCACAGGGAACAATGTTAGATATAGATATGGGAACATACCCCTATGTTACATCGTCTAACTCCTCTGCCCTTGGTTTGTGTAATGGAACAGGACTACCGCCAAAGTTAGTAGGAAAGGCTACAGTCTGGGGGGTTAGTAAAGCGTATGTAACAAGGGTAGGGGCTGGACCCTTCCCCACAGAGTTAAAGGACAGACACGGAGAGCTTCTTAGGGAGAGGGGACACGAGTATGGAACAACAACAGGTAGACCAAGGAGAACAGGTTGGCTTGACTTGGTAGCCTTACGGTTTGCAAGTAGGATAAACGGGTTTGATGGACTTGTTATAACAAAGTTAGATGTTTTAGATGGGCTTGATGAGGTAAAGGTGGCTGTTGCCTACGAAATAGACGGTAAAGTTGTAAAAGATTTCCCAGCCTCACCTGTAGAGCTTGAAAAATGCAAACCGGTCTACAAAACATTAAAAGGTTGGAAAAAATCAACATACGGCTTAACAGATAAAAGCCAGCTACCTGAGGAAGCACTCCAATTTATAAAAACTATAGAAGAAGAAACAAAAATACCTGTAGTAATGGTCTCCACAGGGGCAGAAAGAAACCAGTATATCTGGCTTTAAGGAGGTAAACAATGGACAAGGCAAGTTCCATAAGATTACACGAAGCCCCACCACAGTCAGTTTTAGAAGAGGTAGGAGACCTACACTCAACAGAGATAATAATACTGTTATTTCTTATAACATCTTTAGGAATACTTACATATGCTTATTTAGTGTGGAAAAACAAACAAAAGCCACCTGAAGAAAGGCGTTCAAACTTTGTTTTATTCCTAATAGCCCTAAATGTAGGCTTTTTCACAACGGTGGTGTTTTTTGTGTATAGATTTGTGATAATAGGGCTTAAACATCTGGCTAAGTAAGGGGTATCAATGGTAGAAAATGTATCAGTTCCACAAACATTAATTGAAGAGGGAGTTTCCTTTATTAATAAGTGGAGTGAAAAGCCACTGGAAACGAAAAAGGATTTACTTTCCCTAAGAAAAGAAATAAAAAAATTTATAAAAACCAAAGTTTTAGATGAATACAAACTATCAAAATGGGAAATAAGGGGTTTTGTCCAACAGGTTTTTGAAAAAGCCCAGATAAAGATGGAAGAGGACAGCCCTAAAAAGGTAGTGTTCTTAACATTTACAGACCTGCTGGCAGAAACCAAGGACAGTTCCCCATTACTACTTTTTTACGAAGGGGCACCTTTAGTTGAAAAACACTCAATTATAGTTGAGTTTAACCTGCTACCATTTTTACTTAACACAGCTGAAGAGCTTGATAACTACAAAAGACACCAGCTTGTTTTACAGCTTTTCCCACAGGACGAGCTACTGTCAGAGGGGGTATCACTTAAACTGTCCCATTTAAACTTTTTACTTTTAAACCTACTTAACAAAATACTCCACAAACAGATTATCCCTATAGAAAAAATACTGATAAACAACAACGGAAACCTTACAGTTGAAAAGAACTTGATAACATTTTTACTTGTTTCCACATTTGCCTCTGTATACGAGGTTATCACAGGTGAAAAACAGGATTATAAGCAGAAAACAAAGGAGCTATCAGTCCTTTTTGCAAAGATAAAAAACTATATTAAAAAGGTATTTTCCGATGAAAGGGAGGTGGAGTATCTTCTGTTTGTGTCAAAGTTAGAGGAAACATCTATAGAAAACAGAAGCCTTCTTACAAGGTCTTATGAGACCCAGAAAAATGTGTTTGAAGAGGCAATACTAAAAACAGGTTTAGATGAAGTAGAAAAGATAGAGCCTATATTCTGGCTACTTGGTCTAAACAATATAAACCCAGTTTTACTGGTTAGATACTTTGATACAGACAGCGTTGTATACTATCTATTTGATATGTTTAAGCAGGCTTACGATGAAGGTTATTTAACCCCCCAGCTTGTAGAAACAGGTAAAAAGTTCCTAAAAAGATTTTTCAAAATGCCTTACCTGTCTAAAAGGCAGATAAATCAGAAAGTCCTTGATGAGCCAATGGATACCCTTTATAAAGATGATAAAAGTCTGATGGCAGATTACTACTACTTTACACAAAGGTATGATAAATTCCTCTCCAGCTTAGATGGTGCAGAGCTTGATAATGAAACAAAACTTAAACAGCTTTTTGGTAAGTATTTTACAAACCAGATAAACAAAGATGAGCTAATAGGCTGGCTTTCATTGGTGAAAACATCTGAAGGGGAGTTTTTCTACCATCTACTAACAGATACACTACAACAGCTACCTGACACAAACCAGTATAAACATATAGCAAAGGCGTATACAACAGGGGATAAATCAGAGGCATTATCTACAATAGGGGAAGAGGGCTTTTACACCCAGCTTGCAAAACTAACAGGTATATACCCACAAGACCAAAAACTCAAAGGTCTGTTAGAAGTTAGGTATTAGAAAAAAGAAAATATTAAGAGAGGAAGTCCTTTAGATGTTTTTTTATTGCAAGGGTTCTTAGTTTTTTTAATGCCCTTTGTTCTATCTGTCTGACCCTTTCTCTGGAGATACCTAAAAGCTCCCCTACCTCTGTTAATGTTTTTGGCTCTTTGCCGTTTAACCCAAAACGGTGTTCTATTATTGTTCTTTCCCTTTCATCAAGCACTTTAAGTAGTTTGTCCAGTTCCTTGTGTAGGGACTCCTCAACTATCTCTTTCTCCACATCTTCAGTCCCCTTTTTAGATAGGACATCAAGTAAGGTCATCTCCTCCCCGTCTTCACCTATCGGTTTATCAAGGGAGTAGGGCATTCTTACTATCTGTAATGCGTTTTTTACCTTTTTAGGGGAGGCTCCAACCTCCTTTGCTATCTCCTCAATTGTAGGCTCCCTTTTCAGCTTTTCTTTTAGCTTTTCATAGGTTTCTTTTACTTTACTTATGAAAAGGGATTCTTTTACAGGTATCCTTACTGCTCCTGTTTGCTGGAATATTGTTTGCATAATAGCCTGTCTAATCCACCATACTGCATAGGAGATAAACTTTACATCTTTGTCTGGGTCAAACCTTTTTGCCGCCTCAAGTAGTCCTAAGTTCCCTGCGGCTATAAGGTCTGTTAAAGGGACACCCCACCCCATAAAGTTTTTTGCCACATTAACCACAAATCTAAGGTTTCCTTCAACCAGCTTTTTAAGGGCTTCTTTGTCCCCTTTTTTCGCCCTTTTTGCCAGTTCCTTTTCCTCCTCAGGTGAAAGGAGGGGGTGTTTAGCCATCTTTTGTATATAAAGGTTTAGCGTGCTTTGTTCTTTATCTGTATCAGCCATAATCACCTCATTATTAATTTTTCTATAAAAGTTATGAACGGTGTCCCTTTTTGTCTATGATTTAACTCAAGCCTTTTTACCCTTCGTTTTCAGGGATTTCCACTTCTATTCCCAACTCCTCAAGTTGGCTTTTATCAACAAAGTCTGGGGCTTCTGTAAGTGGACAGATACCTTTTTGGGTTTTAGGGAAGGCTATAACCTCCCTTATACTTTCTGTTCCCCTCATAAGTGCCACAAGTCTGTCCAACCCAAAGGCAAGTCCACCGTGGGGCGGTGCTCCATATTTAAGGGCGTTTATTAAAAATCCAAATCTTTCCTCTGCCTCTTCATCAGTTATTCCTATAAGCTGGAATATCTTTTTCTGTATATCTGGTCTGTGTATACGGATAGAACCTCCTGCTATCTCTTCCCCGTTTAGGACTAAGTCGTAAGCCCTTGATTTAAACTGCAGTGCTATATCTTTGTTTTCAATGGCTTCATCAAGTTTCTGTATATCCTCTTCCTTTGGTGATGTGAACGGGTGGTGTAAGGCTACCAGCCTGTTTTCCTCTTCGTCCCATTCAAGTAGTGGGAAGTCTACAACCCAAACAAACTCCCATTTACCTTCAGGTATAAGTCCCATTTTTTGGGCTATGTGGTTTCTAAGGTGTCCAAGGACTTTGTATGTTATCTCCGGTTTGTCTGCTATAAATACAAGTAGGTCTCCTTTTTCCCCTTCCATTCTTTCTATAAGTTTGTTTATCTGCTCATCTGTGAAAAATTTAACTATAGGGGAGTTAAGGCTTCCATCTTCGTTTATTTTTATCCAAGCCATTCCCTTTGCCCCAAGTTTCTGGGCAAACTCTGTAAGCTCATCTATCTCTTTCCTTGATAGCTTTGCTCCACCTTTTATGTTTATACCTTTAACAAGTCCCCCTTCCTCTGCTACTGTTCTAAATACTTTAAAATCCACTTCCTTGGCTATATCTGTTATATCCTTTAGCTCAAGTCCAAATCTAAGGTCTGGTTTATCTGTTCCATATTTTTCCATAGCTTCTTGATATGTAATTCTTTTTATAGGCAGTTTTATATCTATTCCCAATACTTTTTTGAAGATATGCTGGACTAACCCCTCTGTTATTGCCATTACATCTTCTTCATCTACAAAGGACATCTCAAAGTCTATCTGTGTAAACTCCGGCTGTCTGTCCTTACGGAGGTCTTCGTCTCTGAAGCATTTTACTATTTGGAAGTATCTGTCTATACCTGCTACCATAAGTATCTGTTTAAACAGCTGTGGTGATTGTGGAAGGGCGTAAAATTTGCCCTTTTCAAGTCTTGAAGGGACTAAAAAGTCCCTCGCCCCCTCTGGGGTTGATTTGGTAAGCATTGGTGTTTCTACTTCCATAAAGCCGTTGCCAACTAAAAACTCCCTTGTTGCTTGGTATACTTCGTGTCTTATTAAAAGGTTTTGGAACATAGAAGGTCTTCTAATATCTAAAAATCTGTATTTCAGCCTTACCTCTTCAGATACTTGTATACCGTCTTCTATAGGGAATGGGAGTATATCGCAGGTGTTTAGTATTTTAAGCTGGTCTACTTCTACCTCTATATTTCCTGTTTTTAGTTTAGGGTTTTCTGTTCCCTCTGGTCTTTTGTTTACCCTTCCCCTAACAGCAAGGACATACTCAGACCTTACTTTTTTTGCTTTTTCGTATGCTTCCTTTGGACTTTTTGAAGGGTCTATAACTATCTGGACTATACCTTCCCTGTCCCTGAGATTTATAAATATAACCCCTCCGTGGTCTCTAACACTGTCAGCCCAACCAACCAGTCTAACCTCTTCTCCAATGTTTGCCTCAGTTAAATCTCCACAGTAAAAATCCCTTTTAAACTCTCCAAGGTTCTCTAACATCTACCTTTCCCTCTATTAACAATTTTTATCAAAAAGATTATTATAACATTTGAGATTGTTGAAAGATGTAAGGGTATAGAAGGCAGATAACTGTTCTTGTAAGTTTGTGTTAAACAGTGG
>JAADEV010000021.1 GCA_013153295.1 Aquificota bacterium
TATCCAAAAAAATCAGGGCAATATTTGAGGTTGAAGGGAAAGAGTTAATAATCCTCATACTCAGAGTTGGAAAGAGAAAAGATATTTACGAAACTATTTAAATAATTAGGTAGATAATATGTAGTTTAAACTTTACCCCCAATAAGGAATTATATTTTTTGACTACTTGAAAGGAAATACCCTTTCCTGTTCCAAGCTAATTTTATCCCCCTTCCTGTTTCGCAAACAAAATGGTTAACTACCTTTCAGTATAAACCTTGACGGACATCAATTTAGTGATATAATGTTTTTCCAAACTGGAGGGATAGGCTTAAAAACATAATAATACATAAAGCTCCCAGCAGATAAAAAACCCAAAGGTGATAGCAGAATAGGATTTTTAATACTAAAAATTGATGTGAAAAAATTGTGAAATCCAGTGGGGAAATCGGTTAGAATATTGTTTAAGTAATAATTATTATTTTTAGGAGGTAATCTCATGGGAGAGAACACGGCCGTCAAGTGGATACTGTTCTTCTTCTTCCCGGCACTGTTCATCTACGGCCTGTTGCACGTTTACTCCTCTAAACCTGCACAGGCGAAAAGAACAAAAGACTTAACGGCACAGGAAGAGGCAGGAAGGAAGGTTTACAACAAGTTCTGTGTAGGTTGCCACGGTGTTAACGGGGACGGTCAGTCTGAAGCGGCAAAGTTCTTCAAAGACAAACCACCTAACTTCCACACTGCGGTTTTCAGATGGAAGTCTACACCTGAGGGAACACTCCCAACAGACGAAGACCTGATGAGGGTTTTAGACTGGGGTATCCCACAGACACCAATGCCGTCCTTTAAACTGGTTCCAGAGGTTCAGAAAAGGGCAGTTATCGCTTATATCAAAACCTTCTCTGACAGATGGAAAAAGGAAGAACCGGGTGTATCTGTATACGGTAGTATCAAGAAGCCTGCAGACTTTGGGTCTCCAGAGTTAGTCCAAAGGGGTAAGGAACTTTACGCCCAGAACTGCACAGCTTGTCATGGTGAACAGGGTAAAGGTGATGGACCAGTTGCTATGACACTGCCAGTTCCTCCAACAGACTTAACCTATCCTGTAAGGTCTGCTGGACCAGACCCAGAGGATACATTTAGGGTGTTAACTGTTGGACTGGAAGGGTCTCCAATGCCAGCTTTTGGACACCTGTCAGAAAGGGACAGATGGGCTTTAGTTTCTTACATCGCCTATCTAATGAACAAAGACAAATAAGAGAAGGAGGACAGAAATGGCAGGTAATCAAGACCTACAAAACCTTGTCAACTATGGGCTAGTTAAAGCCCACGTTGCTATGGGGCTTATATTCTTCATCATTGTTGGTTTAATGGGATTTCTATACTCCCTACAACTTGATGGTATCTATCCATTTTTAGGTATAGAGTTCCTCTCACCGGGTAGGGTGAGAATGATACACACCGCAGGTGCGGCTTATGGTTTCCTTGTTAATATGTTTACAGGTCTACTTTACTGGGCAGTTCCAAGGTTCACAGGATACAGAATTTTAAGTGATGCCCTCGGTTGGTTTATGTTCATTGCCCTACAGGCGGCTGTTTTAATAACTGTTGTTTCTATACTGTTCTTTGGAATGGCTGATAACGTTGAGTGGGGTGAAACACCTTGGTGGTTAGACCCAATAATCGTATTCTGGCTACTGCTACACCTAATGCAGTTTGGTGCGCCTCTGTTTAAAGCATCACAAAGGGGTCCTCTCTATGTTACAGGTTGGTATGTATCTGCAATGTTAGTTTGGACACCACTTGTTGTGTTTATGGGTAATCTAATACCAAGGTTCTGGTCTGTAGGTTCAGGTGCAGGGGCAGTTCAGTCCACATTTATCCACGACCTTGTTGGACTGTATGTTACTCCAGTTGCTTGGGGATTAATGTATTACTTCGTCCCAGTTATAATGAAAAAACCAATGTGGTCCCACGGATTATCCCTACTCGGTTTCTGGGGATTGGCGTTCTTCTATCCAATGAACGGGGTTCACCACTTCCTATGGTCTCCAATACCAATGTTTGCCCAATACTCTGCGGTTTTCGCAACAGTTGCAGTTGAGTTTGCTGTTACATCTGTTCTAATTAACTTTATGATGACACTAAGAGGTTCTGCAGAACAGCTAAAATACAATGTTCCACTAAGATATATGTATACAGGGGCTATCTTCTACTGGATTACCTGTTTCCAATGTGCATTCCACGTTACACTAACATTCCAAAAGGTTATCCACTTTACAGACTGGGTTACTGGACACGCCCACCTGATAATGTTTGGAACATTCGGTCTGTGGGTTCTTGGAATGGCTGAGTATGTATGGCCAAGACTGTTCGGTAAAGAAACAATGTATTCCAAAGGACTGTCTGAAGGTGCTTACTGGCTCCTTATGATAGGTGTTCTCGCTATGTTCTTTGACCTTACAGCGGCAGGTCTAGTTCAGGGATTTGACTGGATAGGACTAAACCCTTGGATAGATAGTGTTAACTTCTCCAAGCCGTTCTGGTATTTCAGGTCTATAGCTGGAATAATGATGCTAACAGGACTGTTTATGTATGCTCTGAACTTCTACAAAACAGCTACTGCTAAAGCTGGACTATCTGCAGAGCTCAGAGAAGCTTAAGGAGGTAAGGTGTAATGGGTAAGATGGAACGTTTCTCATTTGTGGCACTTGTTGCCGGTATTTTGTTCTTCCTTTTTGCAGACTTTATTTCGTGGGCTCTGCCAATGTTTGTTATGAAAGACATTCCTAAAAAATCTGTGGCAGACCTTGCGGCGGAGGCTATTAGTAAAAACACCTCTGCTTGGTCTGACTTTAACAAGCTATACAGATACTACCCAGAACAGTTTAAGAAGTTCTGTGAATACGAAGATATGTATAGCGGTTCTGGGAAGATAGAGGAAGCTGAGTGTAAACCTAACGAAAAAACCTTTGCAAAGGCACTTAAAGTAGGACATAGATGGTATGTGGCAGAAGGTTGTTGGAACTGCCACTCCCAGATGGTAAGACCGGTATCTAACGAAACACTTAGATTTGGTATACCGGGGGTATCTAACACAGTTTCATACCCATCTGAGTTTAACAACGAGCTACAGGCACCTGTTCTCTGGGGAACAAAAAGGGTTGGACAGGACTTAATCAGGGAAGCGGCTGTTCACAATGTAGGCTGGCACGTTGCACACCTGTATAACCCACAAAGCACATCTCCCGGTTCTGTAATGCCACCATACCCTTGGTATTTTGAAAAGGACAGCAAAGGAAACATAGTTCCTAACGCAAGGGGTCTTGCACTCCTAACGTATATAATGTGGCTTGGAAGCTGGGAGGTTAAACCTCCTGAGAGCTTTAGAATGGAGGCAAAACAGTAAACTTCAGGGGCGTAAGCCCCTTTTTCTCCACTATGGAGAAACGGAGGTAAGTGATGAGAATATCCCAAAAGACAGTAGCATTACTGATACTGTTTATCTTCCTGTTTGTTGTAGGGACAATTATAGCCACAAGGACGGTTGCTTACCTTGAAGCTGGAATGTCAGGTTCAGAGCTGAAAGGTTTCCTTGTGGAGGTTATAGCCTATGTTGTAGCCCTTACAGGCTGGTTGTTCCTCTTTATCTACTCTTATATGAAAGGGGACTTTAAGGATATAGAAGGTCCCAAATACGAGATTTTAGAGATGGAAGAGAAGGTAGTTAAAGCAGAAAAAGAAGGAGGTAAGTACTGATGGCTTCACATTTAGAAAACACAAAGGCAGTTGACAAAATAACATATATGACAGATGCAGTTCCAACTTGGTGGATGCTTTTCTGGATAGGGTATATCCTATTCACAGTAGCCTACATCGTTTTTGACTGGATACCGGACTTTCTCGGTTGGCTTGAAGTTATTGGACAAGGACCTGAAGCTGTTGACAAATATATCTGGACAAGGGAATTAATGAGACATTAACCCCTCTGCAAATCTAACAACCTACAGGGGGCAACAAGCCCCCTTTTTTTTTATTCTCCTTCCAAACACTGCACAAAATTTCACCAGCTATACCACCACTGCATACAAAAGGTGCATAAATACCCCCTTAACCTTTCCTAAAACCATCTATTTTTATTCCATCTAACTTTGGCACACTGTTTGCTTGTATAAAAATTTGGAAAACAACTAACTGTATAGGAGGAATTAAGATGAAAAAGATTGAGGCTATAATCAAGCCTTTTAAACTTGATGAGGTTAAAGACGCAATATCTGAGCTTGGAAACTTTGGTATCACTGTGACAGAAGTAAAAGGTTTCGGTAGGCAGAAGGGACACACAGAGCTTTACAGGGGAGCGGAATATGTAATTGATTTCCTTCCAAAAATAAAGATAGAGATAGTTGTTGATGACCCTATGGTTGAAAAGATAGTAGAGGCTATAACAAACGCCGCCAGAACAGGAAAGGTTGGGGACGGAAAAATCTTTATTATCCCTGTGGAAGATGCTGTAAGAATAAGAACAGGTGAAAGGGGCGTAGAAGCATTATAAAAATAGTATAAAGGAGGCAAAAAATGAAAAAACTACTGGCAGGTATCTTTGGACTTTTAATCCCTGCAGTGGCTATGGCGGAGGAGTCAAAGTTAGACACAGGTGATACAGCTTGGATGATTACCGCCACAGCCCTTGTTGTCCTTATGTCTGTAGGAGGTTTAACACTTTTCTACGGTGGTATGACCCGTGCAAAGAACATTGTTAACACAGTAATGATGGTTTTAACCGCTTACTCTATAGCTATTGTTGTGTGGATACTTTGGGGATACTCCCTTGCCTTTACAGATGGGGAAGGTGGATTATACGCAATAGTAGGTGATTTAAGTAAGTTTCTCCTTAATGGAATAGACTACAAATCCCTTAGTGGAACTTACCCAGAATGGGTTTTTATAGCCTTCCAATCTACATTTGCCGCAATTACTATAGCCCTCGCTTCCGGTGCAGTTATTGAAAGAATGAAGTTCTCCACTTGGGTTGTTTTCTCTATACTGTGGGTAACATTTGTTTATGCCCCTATAGCCCATATAGTTTGGGGAGGTGGTTTCCTCTTTGACGCAGGGGCATTGGATTTTGCCGGTGGAACAGTTGTCCATATTAACGCAGGGGTTACAGGTTTAGTTTTGGCAATACTACTTGGTAAAAGAAGGGACTTTAAAAAGACTGCAATACTACCTTCATCTGTGGTGTTAACATCTTTAGGAGCAGGTTTACTTTGGTTCGGTTGGTTTGGTTTCAACGCCGGTTCTGCATTTGGGGCTAACGAGGTTGCAGGTGTAGCATTACTTACAACTAATGTTGCAACAGCTGGAGGTGTTCTGTCTTGGATACTTATGGAGTGGATAACAGCTAAAAAACCAACATTACTTGGTGCCGCCTCAGGGGCAATAGCTGGACTGGTTGCAATTACACCTGCCGCAGGTTTCGTTGACGCAAAGGGAGCTTTAATTATAGGTTTAGTTGCAGGTGTTGTAGGTTGGTTCGGTGTATTTGTTCTGAAAAAGGCTTTAGGATACGATGACAGCTTAGATGCCTTTGGTATACACGGATTAGCAGGTATATGGGGTGCTATAGCAACAGGTTTCTTTGCATTACAACCACTTGCTTGGGACGGTTCTCCACTACAAAACGGGGATAGAATGGGACAGATACTTGTTCAGGTAGAATCTGTTGTATTTACAATAGTGTTTACAGCTATAATGACAGCTATCTTATACTTTATTTCCTCTGCTATTACCGGTGGTGCAAGGGTTGATGAGGAAACTGAAACTATGGGACTTGATGAAGCTACACACGGGGAAAGGGGATTTAATCTGTAGTTTTGTGGTAATATATTGAAAATTAAAACAAAATTAAGGAGGTAAAAAGGGTATGAAAAAGGTTGTGGGACTTGCCACAGCGGTTCTGTCTGCAACAGCGGTGGCAAACGCAGGAAATCTTATAGTGGCTAACTCTGACATAGAGATGTCTGGAGGGGTTAGTGCAGGATACTTTTACACATCAAACAATGACAGAAATAACGAGGATTACTTTACAGTCTCCACATTTGCCATAGACCTTACAACAAAGGCTAACGAGACTATAGGTTTTACAGTAGGTTTTGGAACAACTAAACACCCTGCTTTACTTGAGCCAAATCCAGAGGCTTCATTTGAGGTTGAGTATGGTTGGGTAAGTATCAGACCTATGGAAAACCTTACAATAGACGCAGGTAAACTTTTAACAAATGTAGGTTATGAGCTTTTCCATACTTACGAAAACCAAAACTACACATACGGTCTTGTTTGGTATGGACAGCCACTTAACTACGCCGGTTTAAGGGCTACATACTCAGTTGCAGAGAACTTAGATGTTTATGTTGAATACAGCCACGACACAGCTGGAAGTGTATCAGTGGTTAACCCATCTGACGCCTTTGCCGTCGGTTATATGGGTTCAGCTTACGGTATAGACTACGCAGTAAGCTACTTTGATTACAACAAAACCAAAAACCTTATTGATGTTGTTTTCAGCACCGAGTATGAAGGTATAAGCATAGGCTTAAACTTTGATTACCAATGGATGGACGATACAGCTAAAGAGGAGCTTGCAAACCAAGGGGCGGCAAAGATAGACGACAGCGCATACGGTATTGCCCTTTACCTGTCTACAAAGGTTGATGTTTTTGAGCTACCTGTTAGACTTGAGTATGTTAACGACGGTTCTGCAACAAAGACAGATGGCACAGTTGTATGTGAAGGTATCTACGGTGTAGCTGGAGATGACGCTTGGTCTTTCACAATTACACCAACTTACAGACCTGCAGACAACACCTATGTTAGAGTAGAGTTTGCATATGTTTCCACAGATGGAAAAGGATTTACAGATGACAAAGGAAACGAAAAGGACAGCAGAACATTTATAGGACTTGAAGCTGGATTTATCTTTTAAGCAGTTTTTTCACATATAGGGGGGTTGGCTTAACCGCCAGCCCTCTCTTTCAAAAATGAATTATTACTTCCTCCTTACTTTTTTATCATTTACCACTGGAATAATTTTTGGGAGTATAGCCCTTCCTTACCTACAGGTTGTTATCCTCCTCCTTCTACTGCTACCGATACTTGCCCCAAGGCTTACTCCCCTTTTTTTTATAGGTATATTTCTCCTTGGTAGTTATCTTTCTCCATCTATTCCCCAGATAGAAACGGTAAAGGATTATATCTACCTAAACTGTCTTTCTTTATCTCCCTTAAAGGAAGGTCAGAGGTATGCTTACTTTAAATGCAGGATATTCCACAGTGAAAAACAGCAGTTGGTAGGGAAGGAAGGAACTGCCTTTATAAAGGAAAGAAACTTACCCATTACCATAGGTAGTAGGGTTTATTTTTTTGGAAAGGTTGTGGCAGACAGGGAAGGTTTAAGGATTTTTGCAGGTAAAGGTCTCATAAAGGTTGATAATGAAAGTAATCCCTTTTTTCTACTGTATAAGCTAAAGGAAACTTTACTTAAAAACTACAGCTATAACACACTGTCCCAGAGGGCTTTTGCCCTTGGTAATGCACTTATATTTGGGGACAAATCATTACTTAGAGATGAAAGGCAAGCCTTTAGTTTAGCAGGGACTTCCCATCTACTTGCAATATCTGGCTTACATATCGGTCTTATAATACTAATACTACTGTTTCTACTAAAACCTTTAGGTAGGTGGGCTTACTACATCACAATTGTGTTTTTAGTTTTTTACCCTGTATTTGTTGGACTGCAACCTCCAGTTGTAAGGGCATCTATACTTGGTATACTCTACCTTGTATCAAAGGTGAAATACCTTCAGGTAAACAGCCTTGATTTACTGTTTTTCGTAGGTTTTCTAATACTGTTATTCTCCCCATCTTCTCTATACTCAATTAGCTTTCAGCTTTCCTTCGTGGCTGTGTTAGGGCTTATACTACTTAAAGATATATGGGCTTTAGAGGTAGGCAGTAAACCTGTGAAGTTTGCCCTATCTACAGTTTTAGCCTCTTTGGTGGCAGTCCTTTTTACCACACCTGTTGTTGTTTACTACTTTGGTATGGTTTCCTTTATGGGAATACTGTCAACGCCTGTTCTTGTTTTGCTGTTATACCCTTACCTTTTACTTGGTCTGGTAAACCTATTTTCTATGTTCAGTATCACTCCCCTTGTTAAAGCTATGGACTGGCTTGGGGTTATATTTTTAGATATTAACAGATTTTTTGCCTCATTCCAGTTTGTAAATATTGGCTTCTGGGTGTCTACTGTATCTGTGGTTGCTGTTCTTTCAATTTTAATTGGCATTTCTTTACTTAGAATAAATAACATTCTAAAGTTATCATTTGGCTACATAATTCTTTTTACATTTTTACTGCTTAACAGGGCGGAGTTTAACAGGGATACCGTTATTGTAAAAAAAGGGTATAAACAGCCCCATATGGCTGTAATAACCCCTTACGGAGAGTGTTTCTATACAGACAGAAGTATGGAAATAGTCCTAAACAAAAGTGGTTGTATGAAGAGGATACATATAGACGATGTTTATAGAGAGGTATTTACAACTAATCTAAGGTATAAAAGGGAGAAAGGTGGATACACAGTGGAGCTTAACGGTAAAAGGTTCTTTGTGGAAAATAAAGATTACACCTTTCAGCCGTAAAAATGTAAGTATGCAAAGTATACAGCGGCGGCAAGGGCTAAAACAAAAACTATCCTTATAAAAATCTTAAGAACAGTTCCACTTATCTTAAAAAGAAGTATCCCAAGGGCTACAGCAAGGGCAATAAGGGCGTAAGTCCCCTCCTTTGTATGTAGCATATCTTTAAAAGGTTCTGGTAAATGTTTCTCTGCAGACTGTTTAACCTCTTCCTTTATCTCTTTCTGTAAATCCTCTTTTACCTCTTTAGCCTTTTCTGTCCCTATTCCTAAAAGCTCTTTAATATCTTTTAAATCCATACCCCCTACCTAACCTACCTTTTTCCCCATTATATAATAAAGTTAGAATATTTGAAAACTTGAATTATATGGCTATCTTCTAATAGTAAAACACAAATTAAGGTGGGGATAAATGGAAGAGTTTAAGTTTAATACTATTGAAGAGGCTATAGAGGATATTAGAAACGGCAA
>JAADEV010000118.1 GCA_013153295.1 Aquificota bacterium
TTATTGTTAGTAATAATTAACTTTTATAGTAGCTGGCTATTTTGTTAGCAAGACAAGAAAATAAAATTAGTTTAAAAAAGATAAAATATAAACTGCTAATATATGAGGTTTGTAAAACTTTATTAAGGAGGGAAAAGATGCCGGCAGACCAAATAGACTACAGGATATATGGTGATGATTTACAGTTTGTAGAGATTGAGTTAGACAAAGGAGAGAGTGTTATAGCAGAAGCAGGTGCAATGGTTTATATGGAAGATGGTATTGAATACGAAGCTGTTTTTGGAGACGGTAGTAGTGCCACTGGCTTTTTTGGAAAGTTGTTTAATGCAGGTAAAAGGCTAATAACAGGGGAAAGTCTGTTTTTAACAAAATTTACCAACGGTGCAGGTGGCAAAAGGAAGGTGGCTTTTAGCGGTAGTGCTATAGGGAAGATTATCCCAGTTAATTTAAAGGAGTATGGGGGAAGTTTAATATGCCAAAATGACGCATTTCTGTGTGCCGCCCTTGGTATACAGGTGGATATATACTTTAATACTAAATTTGGTGTGGGACTGTTCGGTGGGGAAGGTTTCATACTCCAAAAAATTAGCGGAGATGGATTAGCTTTTATACACGCAGGTGGCAGTGTAGTAGAAAAAGAGCTAAAAAATGAAACAATATATGTTGATACAGGTTGTCTGGTGGCTTTTACCGAAGGGGTTGCTTTTGATATAAAGAGGGCTGGAAACTTAAAAACAATGCTGTTTGGTGGCGAGGGGCTTTTCCTCGCAAAGCTATCCGGACAAGGGAAGGTATTTATACAGTCCTATCCATTCTCCAGACTGGCAGACAGGATAATATCCCACGCCCCATCTATTGGAGGTGATAGTAAAGGGGAAGGTTCAATTTTAGGAGGCTTAGGGGATATATTTGAAGCAGATGATTAAACCTATATCTCCAGTAAGTCTTTTATTTCCTGTTCCATTTGTTGACAGCGGGGGCATAGGGTTGTGTCCCCTTTGTAGGAAAATGGGATTAGACACTCTTCACAGGGTATCATTGTGTGCTGTGCAAGGGTTTTTGTTTCCTTTACAAATGTTTTTACAGAAAACTGTTTTTCTAAATGGATACAGTCCTCTGGACAGACCTCGTGGCAAACTTTACATTTGATACACAGCCTTGGCTCAAATAGTATTTTTAATCTTTCTGCCCCTGATTTTAATGCCCCTGTTGGGCAGACATTATAACATACTGAACAATTTGTGCATTTATTGTTATCTATCCATTTATCAGAGGTAAAGGATACTTTTTCTTCTTCCAAATAACTGTCTGGTAGTTGCAACCTTTTTAGTTCTGTAAGGAGAAGTTTACGCCTTTCTATTGGGACTTTTTCCTCTACAATGTTTTTTACTTTGTTTTCTTCTCCGTTATCTTCATTAAAAGAAGAAAGGCTGGGCATTAAAGCCCAGAAAGTCAAACCTGCCGCCGCTTTCCCAAATGTGGATAAAAATCTCCTTCTGCCTTCTTTTTTGTTTTCTCTTTGATACTTTATATTTTCTAATCTGGCTGTGTTTTCTACCCCTATCTTTTCTAAAAAGTAGTTAGCCTCCTCAACCTTTTTCTGTATAGTTTCCTTTAGACCTCCTATAAAACATTCATCACAGAAACCGCTATCTAAAACAACCTCTCCCTTTTTTAGTGCAAGCCATACTATCTCTTCCACGCTAAGGGTGGATAGGCAGGGGATATTAGCTTTACAGCTTATAGTGTCTTCTTCTAATAGTTTTTCCACACTAAAGTTAGCCACTGTAAAAGCCTGTGAAGGGCATTCCCCTACACACGCTCCACAGGAGACACACTTTTGGTAGTCTATTTTTACTCTGTAATCATCTAAGAATACTGCCCCATCTATAGGGCATACATCTACACACCTTTGGCAACTACTGTCTTTGTAGTAAACATGGACACAGTTGCTAAAATTAAGGCTAATCCTCTTGTCCATCTTCCAATGTTTCCGATATGTATTCGTGGTCTGACAGTATAAACTCCATCGCTATTTCACATAAATCTTTATAAAATGGGGTTTCTGCCATATCCTTTGCAGATAGTAGGTATACAGTTCCCCAGTTTGCCAAATGTTTCTCTAAAAACTCCTTTTGTATCTGCCTTACTTTTTCCGCCCCTTTGTAATCCTGTTCTTTTAGCTTTTCTGCCTCTTCATTTGCAAGGGTCATCATAAATTCCATCTGTATTGCCAGATGGTCTGGGGATAATGCCCTTGTTTTTGTAAGGTCTATTGAGTATCCATACTCCCTATAAAACAGGAATGTAGGGTTTGTTGCCGTTGGGTCTATATGCCCCTCATCGTGGACAAAAACAGCCTCATACGGGTAAACATTTAGTAAAAATACCGTTGTAAAATCTACATTAAGCTCTTCTTCTATTAGCTTTTTAGGGTCTTTGTTAAAGAAACTGTCCCACTGTTTTGTCCTTTCAAACAGGTTAAGTAGCTCTTTATTCTGTTTTATTCTGTTAAGTGTTTCTTCATCAAGCTCTTCTATAAAAAGTCTTGATAAAAAGCCATACATATTAGCCCTTGCTAACGCTTGGTCTACCGCTTCCATCTATACCCCTTTTGTGTAAAGGGGCGAAACGCCCCTGTTTTTAGTGTTCCTTTTTCTTTTTATTCATATAGTATGCGGATTTTGTTATAGGATACCACGGTCTTTTGAACCATACAGGTCTTCTTAAACCTTTCGGTCCCGGTGCAGGTCTGGTTAGCTGGTCTCTCCACGCTTGGTAAACCTTGAATGTAGCCTCTGTGTTTACGACCACATCACCTATTCTGTCCTCTGGACCCCCTTTCTCAACTAATACCTTTTTGTGCCAGCAGTGCATTCCTGATAGTGGGTCTGGGTTCGCTGGGAATACTGCGTTTTGCCATACTCCTGTAGCCCCGTTCCACCATACTTCTTTTATATCTTTGTTAAACTCTGGGTAAGGCCACTCTAACCATTTCTCTTTATGTTCCTTTTTAACTTCCCTTCTGTATACACCGTCCTTCCATCTGACAGTCCATAGGTGTTCCTCTGGGTTGTCAACCTCTGCAAGTGCAGAACCATAGCTCATTATAGCCAACTCTTGGTCAAAGCCGTCCACTTTAACTGTATTTCTAACCCTCCATCTACCTGAGTGGTGGGAACAGGCTAAAACTCCCGGTCTGGTAGCCTGTGTTGGTATTGCCATTCCTACAAAGTATCCCACCTCTATACCTGAAACTGTATCCACAACCCTTACTTTTATAGGGTCTCCCCTTTTTATTCCTAACCTTTTTGCGTCCCCTTCGTATATCCATACAGGGTTATGGTTTTGGGATATTTCCATCAGCCATTTTGAGTTTACAGACCTTGTATGGATATTGTAAGGTAGCCTGAATATTGGGTTTAGGACAAAGGCGTTAGGCTCTGTCATATAGTCGTGGTGGACGTGGGTTGTTATATGTATTAGCTTCTGTCTCTCTTCCCTTGTTTTTGGGTAGTATGGTATTGCGTATTCAGGCCAGTTCCACTCAACAAATGTTTTTGAGTAAAACTCAAGTAATCCTGTTGGTGTGTGGAAGCCCTGTAATACTTTTCCGTCTTTTAGGACACCTATTGTGTGTCTTTCTGAGTGTAGTTTGTCCCCGTGTCCCTTTATGTATACAGCTCCACTGTCAGGGTCAATTGCAAGTTTTTTCCTTGGTATCCATTTTCCTTTGTATTTGTAAGCGTCCCTTTTTGGGTCATAAGGTAATGGTCTTTCGTGGACATTGTAAACATCTGTTTCCTCTGTCCAAGCTCCCCTATCCCTCATATACTCATAAGGGGTTGTTCCAAGTTTTTCACACACCTGCCTTAGGTTAGGTAGTGTTCCAAATGCGGCGTCATACCACTCTTCAACGGTAATAGGTTTGCCAGGGTGTTTTTTACTCTCCCAGTGTTGTCTTATTCCTAAATCCCCGTCTGGGTCTACTGCCCACGCAAGGTTAATCCAGAATTCATTTTCCTCCCATATTTCACCAAGTCCCACTTTTTTGTGGGCTTCAAGTGTTGCCTTCCAAGGGACTTTAGGTTTCCAGCCCATTTTTTGTAATGCTACCCTTAGGACTGGCTGTCTAAATGCTGTCCACCTTTCCGGTTTTGTTTCTGCAGACTGGTTGTCGTGTCTTTCCCCTGCAAGTCCAACAGGTAGTATGTAGTCCACAAACCAGTTTGTTTCAGACCAAGTTGGGGATAGGTTTACTGTAAGCTCCATCTTGTTTTCATCTTTTAATACCTCTATCCATCTAAAGCCATCAGGGTTAATCCATACTGGGTTGTATATCTTTGAAATCCATACACTTAGCTTTGATGGTATTTTTAATCCCCTTTCTTCCCACTTTTTCCTCCACTGGTCATCTGATAAAAGGTGTGGTAGTAAGAAGGACAGCTCGTAGGTTGATAAAGGCCATTCAGGTGGCCACAGTAGTTCGTTCCAAGCGTCTACAGGCTTTGGCTTATCTTTAAGTGTAGCCTTTCCTCCCTTTCCACCTACACCAAGGACGTGCCATTTATGCCAGCCGTTAGCCCCTACTCCACCTATTGAACCGGTAACAACCAGTAGGAAGTATCCTGTTCTACCTGCCGCCATCCAACCGCCTCTGTTTCCAGCGGCTTGCGCCCTCCAGAAGTATGAGGTTATCCTGTCCCCAGCCCACAGTATCATCTCGTATAGTTTTTCAAGTCTGTCTATTGGGACTTTTGTCTCCTCCGATGCCCACTCAAATGTGTAATCTTTGTAAAGGTCTTTTAACACCTCTATAAAGTCGTCAAAGGTTTCTCCCTTTGGTAGCTTTGATATTCTGCCCTCTTTTAGCAGGTATCTAAGGTAGTTTTTATCTTTAATAAATGTTTTCCAGTTAACCCACCTTTCCATAAACTCCCTGTTGTATTTGTCCTCCTGCAACAGCCTGCTAATCATAGCAAGGTAAACAGCCGCCTCTGTTCCCGGCCAAACAGGTAGCCATAGGTCTGCTGTTCCCGCTGAGTTGGACAGCCTTGGGTCCATTATTACAAGTTTCGCCCCCTTTGCCCTTGCGTCTGCTATGTATCCTGCGTGTTGCTGGAAGTAGTGTCCTGCGTCTGCCGCGTGGGAAGCTGAAAGGAATATTAACCTTGAGTTTGCAAAATCTGGAGATGGTCTATCATCACTACTCCACGCTATAGCCCCAAGTCTACCACCTGCGGAACATATATTGGTGTGTGAGTTATGCCCATCTACCTGCCAGGACCATACAACCCTTGCTGTGAAACCTCCACTTTCGTTAGGTCTCCCTACATGATACATAACCATCTTTTTAGAAAGCTCGTCCCCCTCTTTTATAGCCTTTTCAAGGGTCTGTCTCATCTTTTTACCTATTGTTTCCAATGCCTCTTCCCAAGTTGTCCTTACCCATTTACCTTCACCCCTTTTTGAACCGGGGGCTCTCTTCAGTGGAAACGGTATCCTGTCAGGGTCGTAGGTTTGGGAAAGGGTGGCATAACCTTTAGCACAGTTCCTTCCCCTACTTCCTGAGTGGAAGGGATTACCCATAAACTTCTTTATAACCATACTGTCCTTATCTATCCAAGCTGTTAAACCACAGGCGGCTTCACAGTTATTACATACTGTTGGGACTATCATATAGTTAATAATCTTTACCCCGTCCCTTAATGCTCCCCCTTTAAGTTTCCAGTAAGCTCCCTCAGGCTCTTTCCAGTTGTTCCACTTTTCAAAAGGTGGGTAGTAATCAAGCCTTGTGGGGGTAAATGTAAGCTCTGTTTCCTCTTTGGCTACCGCCTGTGGGGTAGCTTTTTCAACAACCCCCTTTGCTAAGGCTGTCCCACCTATTACAGTTGCAACCCCTTTTAAAAAGTCTCTCCTTGTGGTTCTCATCTATATAACCCTCCTTGTTAACTTAGTGGTAGGCTTTGTGGTGCTATTAACCACGCGTGTTTTATAAGCCATAATCCGATAAGTGCAGACAGGGAAGCTATCCAAGCGTATCTGTAGTTTCTGTATTCGTTTGCTATTCCTACTAAAACCATCGGGACTATAAATGTAAACAACATTCCAAGCCAGAAAAATGGGGCTACTTCACCGAAGGCTAAAACCTTTATTACCTCGTGGGAAAACTCGCTGTGCATCTTTGCAAACATCAGCTCCCCTATAAACATAGCCGCCATAAGACCTGAACTGCCGAAAAGTATGTATCCTAACTCCCTTCTAACCTGCTCCTGTAGGACATTGTTGTATATGGCATCTAACAGAAGGTAGGCAGACGAACCGGCAATTAATGCACTTAGTAGCATTGAAACCATTTCCGCAGGGAAAACCCATACTTCCCTTGCTGTTGCCTCACCCATTATTCCAGCTGTGTATATTGTGGAGAAAAAGGCAAGGACAAATCCGGGTATCATAATCCTGTCAAACAGTTGTTTTTTTCCTGTAGCCCACGACCAGAATGCAATTAGTAGGACTATAACAAAACCGGACACAACCCAAGCCCCAAGTGTTACCGCAGATGTAAAGTGTGGGTGTAGGAATATCTTCCAGAACCTAAACATATGGTGTAGGTCAAGGACTGTAACCAGAAGTGTTATACCTATAAAGATTAGCCCTAATATTGGCAACCATTTTCTAAAGAAGTTGTCCTGTTGAGGGTATCTTTTTATAAAGTATAAACCTAATAGAAAGCTACCTGTTGCTATACTTTTTGCCCACATATTTGTGGATACCAGCCACCCCCATATCACCTTTGGAATGGGGACATCAAAGGTTACTTCTGCCCCTATCATTCTAATGCCCTCCTATATGTTCTAAATACTTAACTTCTGTAAACAGTGTAAATCCTTCAGGTCTTTCAGAAGCCAGTGGGTCAAGGGCTACTGTAGAACCTCTTACATAGAAATGTTTTGGTTTTGTGTTAAGTTCAGGCTTTCTGACCATAACATCTTTGTGGTTTTTAAGGTATTTGGATATTTCACTTTCAGGGTCATCAAGGTCTCCAAATATGTTTGCGTGGGTTGGACAGGCTACAACACAGGCAGGCATCATTCCAACCTCTATCCTATGGGCACAAAAAGTGCATTTGTCTGCGGAGTTTGTTATAGGGTCTAAGTATATTGCGTTGTAAGGGCAAGCCATCATACAGGAAGCACAGCCTATACACCTTTCGTGGTCAACATTAACTATACCGTTAGGTAGGTAGTGTAATGCTGATACTGGACAAATTCTCTCGCAGGGGGCGTTTTCACAGTGATTACATCTAAGTGGGACAAAATGCCTTTTTACATCTGGAAACTCCCCTTGGTCTATATACTTAACCCTTAGCCTCCAACTGTGAAGTGGGACATCGTTTTCTGCTTTACAGGCTACTGCACAAGCCATACAGCCTATACATCTACTTAAATCAACCAGAAATCCCAGTTTCATTTGAAATCCCTCCTTGTATATTTCATACCTTTACAGACAACCTTTGAAAAATCCCGGTTTTGGTTTTGGTGTTATCTCAAACTCTTCAAACTTAACCACAGGTATACCGTCCTTTTCTGCTACTATCATACCTGTTCCGTCTATAGTTCCCCCAAATCCCTCAAGTAGGTCTGAGTAGTAAACACTGTCTTTGGACACCTTTACATGGTAATACTCTCCCTCTGTAACATCAAAAATCACAATTTTAGGTGGGTTGTCGTAAATGTCCTCCACACCTTCAAAGGCTTTAGGTGGTGGACAGCTGTCAAGTATATCTGTTTCACCTGTTTCTGCCGCCTCTTCTGCACAGCTTTCAGCTGTGATAACTGCACTTGTAAACTCAACCTCGTTGTCCTCTTCCTCTTCTTCGTCCTCTTCCTCTGCTATTGCTACAGCTGTAAACGGGTTAAGTGTGTAGCCTACAGTCCCTAATATAAAGGCAAGGCTTAGTATTGAGGCAAATATATTTTTAACCATCTTCCAAACCCCCATTATTTAAAGTTTTTCCAGTCCTTAAGTGTGGACAGGTAGGAAACAAGGTCTTTAAGGTCTTTCTCATTTAAAGCAAACGGTGGCATTTTAGACTGTTTCTTTCCGTTTACCACTATATACCACTGATACATATCGTTGTTTGGGTATGCGTTAAATTTGTCAGGTTTTGCGTATTTGTTGTAATGTCTGTTTAGGTTAAGGTTTCTGATAACCACATCATTTGGGTTTACTATTGATTCCTTTAGATACACTGGGTTAGCTATACCACCTATGTTAGACAGGTCTGGTGCCATTCCCAGTGGGGCTGTTTGCTGGTCGTCAAACCTGTGGCAACCTGCACAGCCGTTTTGGACTGCTAATTTTTTACCCCTTACAGGGTCGCCGATTTTTCCAAGTGGGTATCCCCAAGACAGATAGCTGAGATACTCTTTATCCAACGGATACTTATCCAGTTTTATAAACTTCCATCTGGAAAGGGATTTATTACCGTCCCTTTCATACTGGTCTCCGTCCCATACTGCAAATGCTATAGGAACAAGCCCTGCTTTTAGGTCTGTGTTATCTGTCTCTAAAGGTCTTTTTACAACTGCTACCCACTCTTTACTGTTGTTGTTGTATTTCATCTCTATCTGAACAGGCTCTTTTATTTCTGTTAATGAACCGAACCCCTCTGAGATAAATGATTTTTGGTAATCCTTCCCTGCTACAACCTTCTGCAGGTAAACAACTACAGGGTGGTTTTCGTCCCCCATTCCTATGTAAGGTAGGGTTTTACCTTTTCCAAACTCAGTTGGGAATTCTACACTTACCCCGTCAGCAAACTTGTCTGTGTCGTATACAGGTTGGACAGATGGGGTGTTGTCCTTCCAGCGGATATAGACGGCTATCTCTTTATCGTTGTAAGCCACTTTTACTGTAGCCTTTTTTAGCTCCTTTTTAGGTATAAGGCTGTTTGCCTTTTTGTCGTTTAGCCTTACTGATATTTGTGGGTATAGGGATACTTCCTTTCCTTTTATACCTTCCCACAGCTTGTTGTTAGGGTCTGATGGTATTGCCCCTTTTGTATACTTGGCATTTATCACTTCCCTGTTGTTAAAATCCTTCAGCCCTTCTTCTGAGGCTACTGCAGATACGGACAGGGTCAGGCAACAGGCACCAAGTATAGCTGTTTTTATAAACCTTTTCATTACTTTCCTCCTTCCTTCAGTTTTTAAGGGGGAAGGTTAGTGTCCCTCCCCGTTTTCTTCTTTGGCAGGCTGGGTGGCAAAGTATTTAACCCCGTATATACCTTCAGACTTAGGTGTATGTTTACCTTGTATATACCTTTCATCTATCAGCTTAAAGTATTCTGTTCCCTTTAATCCCTGTTTTGCCGCAATCTCTTGGTAGTAATTTTCATCAAGTCTAAACATATCTGCGTGGCTGTAGGCAATTAGTATGTCCATAAGTTCTGAAGGCTCCCCTTTCTGTCTCTTTTCCATCTCTTTTAACAGTGTTTCCGCCGCTTGGTGGACTTCCTTCCCAAACAGTTTCTCTAAAAACTCCATAGGAATTCTGCCACCTTCTACAGGTTTTCCTTCTTCATCAAACTTAGGTGGTGATAAAACAGGTGGGACATAGTAAACATTAGGCTGTGTTCCAAAGTCCGGTCTAAGTGGTAATGCCACTTTATACTTGTGAACCAGTTTGTAAACCTGACTGTCTTCATCATCTAAGAAGCCTACAAATCTAATTCTACCTACACACTGGTGGGCACAGGCAGGTGGTAATCCTTTCTCTATCCTTGGGAAACAGAATATACATTTTTCAGATTTGGATATTTTAGGGTTAAAGTATATCTTCTTGTATGGGCAACCTGCTATACAGTATCTATAACCTTGACACCTTTCAAGGTCAACAAGGACTATACCGTCCTGCTCCCTTTTGAATATAGCCTCCCTTGGACAGGCGGCTAAGCAACCGGGGTTTGAACAGTGGTTGCATATCCTTGGTAGGTAGAAAAAGTAGGAGTTAGGCCAGTCCCCTTCTCCCACATCTTCGTCCCAGTTAGGTCCCCATACTGGGTCTGTGTTCGGTCTGAGTATGTTGTCCTCTGCCTTTCCAAACAGCTCATCGTGGTTGTAGTCCCACGGCACCCCATAATCCAGAACCATATCTGGGATTATTCCATCTTTCAGGTTTCCATCTTTGTCAAACCCTCCGCCACTTTCCATCCAGTTCCTTGGGTATCCTGTTCCCGGTTGGGTTTCCACATTGTTCCAATACATATACTCCCTACCGTTTCTGTTTGTCCACTGGGTTTTACACGCCACTGTGCAGGTCTGACAACCTATACATTTATTTAAATCCATTACCATTGCTAACTGTCTTTTAGCCATCTTTTATACCTCCCTAAACTTTCTCTATATCAACAGATGTTGTGTAGGCGTGCTGGTTTCCGTCCCAGTTTCCGCCGAATTTCAGATGACCCCAACCGTCTGACAGCTCAAGTAGGTTTAATGGAGATGCTACAACTACATTGTGGGATTTGTATCCTTTGAACATAAATGGTTCCCAGCCGTGTTCTATTATGATGGCGTCTTTTGGACAGGACGGGTATACCTTCGCCATTGCGTAAAACTCCCCAAGGTCGTTGAATACCTTTATCTCGTCCCCGTCTTTTATTCCCTTTTTCTCTGCTATTTCTGGGTTTATCATCACATAAGGGACACCCCTCTGTAGCCTTTGTAGTATTGTTGATGTTTTGTAGGTTGAGTGGATTGACCACCTTGCGTGTGGTGTCATAAGAACGAAAGGAAATCTCTTTGGTCTTATTGGCTCTTTTGCAGTTGGTAAAGCCGCCCCATACTGTATCCATAAATCGTGGTCAACATAGTAGGTAAGTCTTCCTGATAGGGTTTCAAACCTTTCAAAAAGGTAAAGGTTGTTTTCAAATGAGTTGTAAGGTTTGTCTGGGTATAAAGGTGATGTTTTTCCAGCTTTTTCGTTTAGCTGTAGGTATCCTCCCCTTTTTCTTATTGTCTCTATTGTGTTAGGTTGGAACTGTTCCACATTCTCAAGGGCAAACTCTACAGCATCTTTGTCTGTTCTTATATGTCCGTGTTGTGTGTATTCGTCAACTAATTTGTCAAGCTCCCTGTAGCCTGTTTTAGAGTGTGTAGGGTCTGGTATTTTTATGTATCTTTCTGGGTTTTTCTCCCCTTTTGCTTTAGCTTCTTCGTATTTTTTCTTGGCTATCTCCTCTATCTTTTCAACAAGCATTGTGCATATTTCCCAATCAGATTTAGCTTCCCCTACAGGCTTTAGGTTCTGTGGTGGCTGTGCCATATTTGCGTATCTGTGGTATCCGGGGTTTGTTCTTAAATCCCAAACCTCATACATAGATTTGGCAGGTAGGACTATATCAGCCCACTGGGCTGTTGAGTTCATTCTAAAGTCTATATAAGCGAAGAATTTGGCTTTCTTAAGGAATGCCTCTTTGTAGGTATCCCCTTTGTTCCTTCTAAATCTACTGTCTGCAAATATAAGGAATGTTTCCACTGTGTTCCAGTAAGGTTTCCCGTCCTTCTTTCCTATTGCTTCCTTCCATTTTTCATCTGTTCCGTAGTTATCAAGCATCTCTTTAACCTTTGAGAGATACTCTTTTTTAGACAGTCCTGTAGCCCTTCTTATATCCTCGTCTGAGTATAGCTTTTCCACATCTTTTACCATTTCACCAAGGACATACTCACTTGTGAAACCTGAGGCAAATCTCTGTTTGTATTTACCTGCAAAACCTGACAGTTTGCCCATTCCAGAAATAGACCACTCGTTTTCTGTGTTAAACCCTCCGTATGGTCCCAATCTACCAACTAAGCCGGATATTGAGGCTATAGCCCTCTGGGCTAACATTCCGTTAAAGTATTTTCCTATTGTGAAGCCCATAGAAATCATAACAACCTTAGGTAAGGCTATATCCTTTGCCAGCTGTTCCACTATAGTTGGGTGAACCCCTGTTAACTTCCAAGTTTTGTCAGCTGAAAACTTCCTTGCTTCCTGTTTAAGAAGTTCAAACACCGTTGTTATTTCAACTGTTGAACCGTCTTTCAGTTTTACTTCCCATCTTCCTTCAAGGGCAGGGTCTATATTCCAGCCTACATCTTTTAGTCTAAGTGTTTTTACAGGTGAACCTTCACAGCCGGGCATAACTGTAAGTTTGTTGTTTACTGTGTTCCAAGTTAGGAATACCTCGTGTGGGTGGTATTCCCCTTCCTCAGAGTGTTCTTTAAATACCCTGTATGTTTCCTCGTCAAAGAATTCAGGTGGGTTTTCAAAATCTATATCAGACAGTCTAAGTAGCTTTTTGTTGTCCAGTCTTACAAGGAAAGGTAGGTCTGTAAAGTGTTTTACAAACTTAGGTTTGTATAGCTTTTTCTGGATTATCTCATCTATAATAGCCATTGCTAAAAAGCCGTCGTATCCAGCTTTTACAGGCACCCATAGGTCTGCGTGGATACAGGTTGAGTTAAAGTCCGGCGTTATTACTATCTGTTTTGAACCGTTGTATCTACCTTCCCATACAAAGTGGGCATCTGGTATCCTTGTTTTGTTAGGGTCTTGACCCCACCAGATATTAACATCTGTTGTGTAGAAAAAGTCGTAGGAACAGCCTATATTACCTTCACCGTATACTACAGACACACCGGGGAACATATCACCAACATAAGAGGCTATATAAGGTCTGACTGCCCCAAGTAGTGTCCCAAGTCTCTTCCCTGCGGCACCTCTAATCTCTGTTAACATACCTGCCCCAACGTGTATATAAAGCCCTTCAGGACCCTTTTCCAGCATTGTGTTGTAGATATTTTCCGCAATCTCTGTTATAGCCTCGTCCCAGCTAATCCTTTTCCATTTACCTTCACCCCTCTTTCCAACCCTTTTTAGGGGGTAAAGTATCCTGTCCTTTTCGTATGTAACCTGTGAGTGTTGGACACCTTTATTACACCCCCTTGGGTTAAAGTCTGGTATCTTCGGGTTAATTGGGGTGTAGTTTGCCACCTGATTTTCCCTTGTGATAATTCCGTTGTTAACCCAAACATCCCACGCACAGTTTCCTTGGCAGTTTACACAGTGGTATGCCGTTCCGTGGTCTTCCTTGTTTCCGTAGGTAAATGCAAACTCTTTCCTATACATATTCTCTGTGTAAGATGTGTTCGGATAGGAGTTCCTTGGGTCTTCTACTATTACCGCTTTATCCTTGGCAAAGGCTGACTTTGTCCCTAAAGCCGTCGCTGTCCCGGAGACAGATAGGGCTTTAAGGAAATCCCTTCTTGACAGTGCCATATATCTTACCTCCTTTTTGTTTCTTTATAGACAACCGCCACCACCACCGGCGGAAGGTGGTTCATACTCTCCCTCGTCCTCTGGATACCCTTCCTCGTCCCAAGCAAGTATTCCGCCTTTTAGGTTCCTTGCAAAGGGGAATTTCTCAGCACACTTCTGGAAAATCTCAGGGTCTCCGTCCTTTGAGACGATTATAGTAGGTAGGTATGGGTTTATGTTTGGTAAAGCATCTTCAGGTGTTTTTGTTTCATCACAATCAGGGAAGGGTATAGCCCCGGGTATATGGGCTTCTGTGTAGTAGTTAAGCTCCTCTTCATCTTCCTCATCTTCGTCCTCTGCTTCATACGGACGGACATCTATTATCTGGACGGTTAGCTTTGAGTTTCCAAGCATCTCGTAAAGCTCATCAATTGTTATAGGTATCTGTTTCTCAAGCTCTACCTTCACCTTTCCTAAGTGGAGAAGGTATCCTGCAAGGACTACAATTATCCCTATGTATACCAGTCTTTCCAGTTTAGGGTTCATTACTCTTCTCCTCCTTCAGGGCTAACTTGGGCTGGCTGGGAGACTTTAGCCTCCAGCTGGGAAATCTGTATTTTCATTCCTATAATGCTGATAACCAAAACCCCTATTGCAACCCAAAAGAGTAATCTTTCAACCTTTCCCATCTTTAAACCTCTCAACTTGTTTAGTCATAAACTTCATCAGACTGTTTTTTAGCCTGTAGGAATTTATCCACCTTACCCATATATATCAGGTTGGCTGTTATAACCCCAACTGCAAAGTAGGTGGCAGACATTGCCATTGAACCGATTGAAAGTGTTGGGTAGGCAGATATAAACGCCCCTGTTGTGCAACCTCCACCTATCATCGCCCCAAGGGACAGTAAAATCCCTGCAAAGAACACCAGAACCATTCTAACCACAGGTAGGTTAGACACACCTTGGGCGAAAGCCGGTGGAACAGGGTCAAACTTAAATGTTCCTGTTAAAATTGCACTGAGTAATGCCCCCGGTAGGACACCGATTATTAACCCTGCGTGCCACAGTATCGTTTCGTTTATCTTTGGAACTACATCAAGGGGGTGTCCTATTAGATGGGCTACCCAGCCTACAAATGCCAATGCCCCGCCGGAGAAACCTAAGTATTCACCTTGCATTGTAGCCCAAACTATAATCGCCCCTGCCAATATACCTGATATAGCCCAGTGCCACTCTTTTTTCCACAAGGACTGGTTTTGGGACTGTTCCTGTTCCATCTTTTTGGCAGGGTCAAACCAGTCTGCCACAAGGGCAAGTATTATAAACAATACCCCCCATACAACTGCCAAAGCCCCGTAGGATATTCCAAGGACACCGTATAGTGTTAGTTTTTCCTTTGTCCCTAATATCCCAACCTCAACAAGCCAAGGCTTTAGCTGGGCGTAAATCAGTATTCCTATTACCAGTCCAATAACCCCAGCTAAGGATATAAACTTACCTGCCCCAACCCTTGCTACACAAGTTCCGGGACAGAACCCTGCTGTAGCCATCGCTATACCAAACATAAAGCCCCCTATAAGGTGGGCTATTCCCATATATGGCATTATCCTTGGTATTAGATTAAGGTCGGTGGCTATACCAAATATATCGGCAGTGCCGTATACGATAGAGGCTGTGGCAATGGCTATAAAGGCAAACTTCATTATTTTCAGGTCTCTCATAAGTAGCATTCCTTCAACCCTTGAGTATCTAATAGCCCCTACCCTGTGTAAAACTACACCGAACAGAAACCCTGTTAGTAATCCAAGTAGCAGGTGTCCTGTATGTTCCATTCCTTGATACCTCCTTACTGCTGTAGGAAAGGGGGCGTTAGCCCCCTAAGTTAGGTTATTTTTTAGCCTTTGTTTCTATAGGTAGGTTAGGGTCATTACCCCACTCGTCCCAAGAACCGACATAAACCTTAACCTTCTTAAATCCAAGTATCTTTAATGCGGCAAACACAAAGGAACCTCTACCAAGTCCCACATGGCAGTATGTAATAATTGTTTTGTCCGGTGTAAGCCCTTTCTTCTTCAGCTTTTTAATAACCTTTTTCATCTTTTTGATAGATTTAAACAGGGATTTGTTAGGCTTACCCTTTGGGTTTCCAGCAAACTTTTTCCACTCGGCAAACACTGCACCGGGGATATGTCCACCCCTTTCTACCCTTTTGTGTTTACCCGGTTCCTCTAACGCTTCAAGTAGCTTTTTACCGCTATACTCCTGAAATCTTCTGGCGTCTAAGATAAAGTAATGCTCAGGGTCTTTTATAGCCTTTAGAACCTCTTCTTTTGTAGCAATAATCTCCCATCTAACCTTTACTTTAAATTTCTTTGGTGGTGGTTTTTTACCTTCTCCACTTTCAACTGGGTATCCTTTAGCCTTCCAAGTAGCCAGTCCACCGTCCATCATTTGAACAGTATCAAGTCCGTAGAGGTAAAGGAAGAACCACACCCCAGATGCGTTTGGACCTTTACCGTCGTCGTATGCTATTGCGTGTGTGTTGTTGTCAATACCTAACTCTTCACCGATAAACTTAGCCGCCCTTTCTGGACACATTGGTAATCCACATTTCTTAATATCGTTTAAGTAGTGTAGGTCGTGGGCGTAGGCGTTTACAGCACCGGGGATATGCTCTTTTTTGAACCTCTTAGGTGAATCCCCATCTACAAACCTAACATCTGGTTTACCAAGTAGTTTGTGGGCATCATCAACGGAAATGATAAACTTCTTTACAAACTCTTCCCCTGTTGGAACTTCTGCCTTTGAGGGGAGGGCTAATGTGGTAGCTGATGCAACAGCGACCAAGGCAAGTTTGACTTTCTTCATTTAAACAACCTCCTTATTTTGTTTGTATCTCCTTTGATGTTGGTCAATAATATAAACAGAAAATATAGAGTTAACAACAGCTAACTATTGAAAATACAGGCTTTCCTCAGTTTTTACTTACCTGTTTTACAACCTGTGAAAAGGCTTAAACTACAACACTTTCCAAATTGTGTGTTTTAATATCTATCCTACTATTGAGATTTTTAATAGGTGTATTGAGATGTTTAAAGAAAAGCTGTTTTTCCTGTCGTTTATTCCACCTTCAAAGGCAAACAGGGTAAAGATAAACTCCCGTGTATGGACTAAAAGTGGAAAAAGATACATAGTGCCTAAAGATGTTGCCTTAAAGATAAACAAAGCTATATGGGAACTACAGAACCAGCATACAGGTGAATGTATAGATAGTAAGGTTGAGGTCTCTATACTGTTTATACTTCCAGACAGACGGAGGAGGGATTTGGACAATATTATGAAAACATTAGGGGACTGTATGGTCTACGCAGGGATTATACAGGACGACAACCTTATCTTTAAGCAAACTTTGGAAAAAAAGGTTATAAAGGGTGAAGAGGGGATAATCATAAGGATTAAGCCCTTTAAAGAAAAGGATATAAGCCAAAAACTGATGGAACAACTAAAAAGGTTTAAGAAAAAGATTGGGAAGGGGGAATAATCTACTTCTCGCCCCAGTGGTTGGCTACTGAGATTTCAAACTCTACTGGGACTTTTTTAAGTATTATATCCCCTGCCTGTTTCATACTGGTGGATAGTATTTCCACTGTTTCCTCTGTGTGAGATGCTGACACATCTACCACTATCTCATCGTGTATCAGGTTTACAATTTTTCCGTCTAAGCTACCTTTGTTCTTGTTAAACAGAACAACAGCCATCTTTAGTAAATCGCTACCACTTCCCTGTATTGGAAAGTTTACCGCCTCTGTGAAACGGCTTACTGCCATTCTCCTACCAAGGAGTGAGTAAACATATATCCTTTTGTTTTTCCTTAGTTTTTCCTTTACCTGTGTATGCCACCTGTGGAAACCTTCGTATATCTGGAAAAACCTACGGTGGAACTCCTCTGCCTCCTTTAGTGTTATATCAACCCCATATGTGTTTTTTGCATACTCCATAAGGGATTTTGGGGATATACCGTATATTAAGCCAAAGTTTATAGCCTTTGCCATCTGCCTTTCTTCCTTTGTTATCTCTCCGTAATCCTTCCCAAGGACAAGTGAAGCTGTAAAACGGTGCAAATCTTTGCCCTCTGTAAAGGCTTTTATCATTGTTTCGTCCTTTACATACTCGGCGGCTATTCTAAGCTCTATCTGGGAGTAGTCGGCTATAATCAGCTTTCTACCATCTGGGGCTTTAAAAAGTGGTCTCAATTTTGGGGGTATATTCTGTAAGTTAGGTTGTGAGGAAGCCATTCTACCTGTTGGGGCGGCTATCTGGCGGAAACTGGTGTAAACACGCCCTTCCTTTGTGTGTTGCTTTATCTCATTTAGTTTATCTAAAACCTTTTTTGTGGAACGGATTTTCAGTAGCTCCCCAACCTCTGGGATATGTTTATACTGGCGTAATGCTTTATCCTGAGAGGAAGGCTGACCTTTTACTGTTTTTGGTAGTGTAAGGTTTAACTTTTTTGTAAGCCAGTTTGCAACCTTCTGGGGTGAAAATGGGTCTACACCGTGTTTTTGGTAAAACTGTATGTATAAACGCTGGTATTCTGTGGCTACCTGTAGTAGGTTCTCCTCAAGTTTCTGCTGGTCTACAGGCATTCCTGTTAACTCTATAACTGCCAAGTAAGGGACAAATGCCATCTCCACAGCTACCACAGGGTTGTATACCCCAAAAACCTCCGCTACCTTCCCACTGGATTTGTTGGCTGTTTTTATACTGTTAAGTCTTTCCTTTAGTATAGGGAATATCTGCCTTAATACCTCCACATCTGTGGCACTATACTTTATCTGTTCAGGTGAAAGGGTTTCTGCTCCCCAGTCAGATGACTGTAATCTTTTGTCCACCTCTGTTTGGGTAAACCTGTATACTACCGCCTGTAGGGAATGTTTCTCCTTGTCCCCAAGGGATAGTAGCTGTGAGGCTATCATCGTGTCAAAAACAACCGTTGGGAAGATATTAAACTGTGAAAGTAGATACTTTATATCAAACTTAAGGTTATGCCCAATTATCCCTCTGTTTTCTATGGTCTGTTTCAGGTGTGGTATAAACTCTTTACCAATTGTAAGCAGGTCGTATACATAAATTGTGTTTTTGTTTCCTATTTGGATAAGGCGGACAAAATCCTTTGTGTAGTCTGGGGTGGAAAAATCCTTTATAGATACCTCTGTGTCTAAAAACAGGTAGCTGTCCTTTTGGAAATCCTGAAGGGAGGCTACAGCCTCCTTTGTGTCTGTTATGTAGCTGTATCTCATTTTATATCAGCCTGATTTATAACAACTCCTCCCTTTAACATTAGGGTTTGTAAAGCCCTTTCACTGTCCCCTTTGTTTATATCCACACCTTTTATCCCGTCCCCAAGGACAAACACCTGATAACCTAAGTTTAGTCCGCCTAAGGCTGTGTTCTTTACACAGTAGTCTGTTGCCACACCACCTACAAAAATCCTTTTTACTCCCCTTTCCTTGAGAAGGCTGTCCAGTATAGTCCCCTGGAAACCTGAGTATGCGTCAAAATCTGGAGATGTTCCCTTTGAGATAATAAACTTGTTGTCCGCTGGTATATACAGGTCTCGGTGGAATTCTGCCCCTTCTGTGTTTTGGACACAGTGTTTAGGCCATATACCTCCGTTCTCTTTAAATGAGATATGGTTTTCAGGGTGCCAGTCCCTTGTGAAAAATACAGGTAATCCCCTTTCCTCAAACAGCTTTATGTAGTTGTTTAGTGTAGGTATAATCCTGTCCCCTTCTGGCACAGGTAAGGCTCCACCGGGCATAAAATCCTTTTGCATATCCACTACTATAAGGGCGTCTAAATCCCCTACTTTTACCTTCACTCGTTCTCCTCCTCTATTTCTTTACACTGTATACACAGTTTTGCCACAGGTCTGGCTTTTAGCCTTGGGTATGGTATCTGCTGACCACACATCTCACATATTCCGTATGTTCCTGCCTCTATCTTCCGTAGTGTATACTCTATTCTCTTCAGCAGTTTCCTGTCCCTGTCAAGGTTCCTAAGCATTAACATTCTGCCTGCCTCTGTGTCTGCTCTGTCTATCTCGTCCCCCCCTTCGTAGGAAAGAGGCTCACCTACAGTGTCTTCTGTTTCTGCTATAAGCTGGCTTTTCCATTCAAGTAGTATCTTTTTTAGCTCCTCCACCTGTTCCTTTGTTAAATGCTCCATCTTTAACTCCTTAATCCGTAAAATTTAAGTTCCTCTATCAGCTTTGTTGCTTCTATCTGTCCGGGGGCAAAGGACTTACCTATGTAGGTGTAGGTAAAGATACTTCCGAAGAAGTATCCAGCTACACGGGTAAGTTTACCAAGCTCCCCCATTCCTATGGCTACCAGCTTTCTGCCCTTGTTTTTGTTTGTTATACACAGTATCCTTGCCACATCGTCGTGGTTGTTAACCTTAAAGGCGTATTTTATAATATCCGCCCCAAGGTAGTAAGCCTCGTCTATAATCTGCTGTATCTCCTCCTCCTCTGGGGTTTTTTCAAAGTCGTGATAGGACACCAAAGCCTGTGCGTCGTTGGATTTTGCTATCCCTACCACCTCCCTGTTTATCTCAGATTTAAGTTCAATATCAATTACATCACTTACTTTGGATACCTTAGAAAAAATTTCAAGTCTTTTTTCATCTGGAATGTCAGCTCCACCTTCACCTTTACACCTTACTGTGGAAAGTAGCTTTAATCCGCTGTCTTTTACCTGTTTAGCCTTTTCCATTATGTAAGGGATACTTAAATCCTCAAACTGGTCAATTCTAAGCTCAACCATATCTATCCCAACTTTCACAGCTTCCTTTAGCTTTTCCTCAAGTCCTTTGTCGTCTACAGGTAGAACAACCAGTGGATACCTTTCCATTTTACTCCTCCAGTCCATACTGCTTTATTTTTCTATAAAGAGATGATAGGTCTATTTCAAGGACTTTTGCAACTTCTTTCAGGTTTCTGTTGTATCTGTGTAAAGCCAGTTTTATAACCTCCTTTTCTGCCCTTTCCCTTACTTTTTTTAGAGGCTCTATCTGGACAGGTATACCTGCTGACACCTTCCCTTGCAACATATTAGGTGGTAGGTCTGACAGTTTTATCTCCTCTTCTGTGGCAAATATACACAGCCTTTCCATTAGATTTTTAAGCTCCCTTACATTCCCCGGCCATTTATACTTAAGGAACACCTCCTTTACCTGTGGGGAGAGTTTTAAAGGTGGTCTTTTGTTTTCTTTACATATTTCTTGTAAAAAGTGGTTGGCAAGTAGGATTATATCCTCCCCCCTTTCCCTTAACGGTGGCACATATATTGGGACTACAGAAAGCCTAAACGCTAAATCCTGTCTGAACCTACCCTCTGCAATCTCCTTTTCCAAATCCTTGTTTGTAGCTGATATAACCCTAATATCAACCTTTATTTTTTTGTTGCTCCCAAGTCTGGAAAACTCCCTTTCCTCTAAAACCCTCAGTAGCTTAGCTTGGGCAGGTAGGCTCATATCTGCCACTTCGTCTAAGAAAAGTGTTCCCCCGTCTGCTATCTCTATCTTTCCCCTTTTTGAGGTTAAAGCCCCTGTGAAAGCCCCTTTTTCGTATCCAAACAGCTCAGCCTCTATTAGGTCGTCAGGTAAGGCGGCACAGTTTATATCTACAAATGGCTTATCAGCCCTATCACTAAGGTAATGGATACTTTTTGCCACAAGCTCTTTTCCTGTTCCGTTTTCCCCAAAAATCATTACCCAAGCGTTGGTTTTTGCTACCTTTTCTATCTGTTTTTTTAGGTTCTGTATTACAGGGCTTTCCCCGATTATCTCTATCCCTGTTGTCTGTTTCTGTTTAAGGAAGAGATACTCTAAATCCTTTTTTATCTCCTTTGTTGCCTTCTGTATAACAGCAAGTATTGTGTCTGTTGATATAGGCTTTTCTAAGAAATCAAAAGCCCCCTCTTTTACAGCTTTTACAGCTATAGGTATGTTTGCGTGTCCGGAAATCATAACGGTTTTGGTGATAGGGTTCTGCTGTTTGATAAAAGGTAAAAGGTCTGTCCCTTCCCCGTCAGGTAGCCAAACATCTAAAAAGACTATATCAAAATCCTTTTCCTTTAGCTTTCTTTTAGCTGTGGATAAATCGTAGGCTATATCTACTGTAAACCCTTCATCTTCCAGTATATCCTTAAGAAGGGCTGTGATATTTTCCTCGTCATCAACAACAAGAATTGAAAAACTTTGGTTATCCATAACCTTATCCGGTTAAACAGGTATCCTTTTGACCCTTTTGGATATTCTACACATTATCTCATATGGTATTGTGTTTGACAAACTGGCTATCTGGGAGAATGTTATACCGTCCCCAACAACCACAACCTCCTGTGAAGGGCTAACATTACCTACCTCTGACAGGTCAACTACAGTCATATCCATTGTTATGTTTCCTAATATTGGGGCTTTTTTCCCGTTTATCTTAAAGTATCCCCTGTTTGATAACTCCCTTGGCAGACCATCTGCATACCCAAAGGCTACAACCCCAACAACCATATCCCTGTTAGCTTGGAATGTGCCGTTGTAGGACACCCTTTCACCTTTTTTCAGCTTTTTTACTGTTATCAGTTTTGCCTTTACACCCATTACCATCTTTACAGGTATGTTAAACTGTGGCGAGGGCTTTTCCCCGTAGATGGATATACCTATCCTTACAGCATTACAGTAATCACAGTTATACATAAGCCCTGCACTGTTCTGTAGGTGTATATACTTAGGCTTAAGGTGTTTCAGCCTGTCTACTATCCCTTTAAACTGTTTTATCTGGTTTTCTGTTAGCTGTCTGTCTGTATCTGCGGATGGGAAGTGGGACATTACCCCTTCAACCTGTATACCGTCCAACTTCCGTAAAAGGTTGTCTACCTCCTCAGGGGGAAACCCAAGGCGGTGCATTCCTGTGTCAAACTTAAGGTGGATTTTTCTGATAGGTAAATTTTTTACTAACTTTAGTTGGTTGTAATCTGAGATTACAGGTATAAGGTTGTATTCTGTGAAGTATTTTTTTTCTTCAGGGAGAAGCCCCCCTAAAACAAGTATCCCTTTTTTTATACCTGCTTCCCTTAGCTCTTTACCTTCCTCCGCTGTGGCTACACAGAGATACTCTATCTGGGGTAGCTTCTCTAAAACTTTAGAAATTTCTACTGCACCGTGTCCGTAGGCGTCTGCCTTTACAACGGCAAATATACCTTTTTTAACACGGTTGTGTATAACTTCTACATTATGTCTTATATTTTCTGTATTTACCTCTGCCCAACTTCTGTAGTGGCTAACCACAGAAATCCCTTTTAGTTAATGGTGAACTCCTCCTTCACCGTGGGCGTGTCCGTGTTGTATCTCTTCAAGTGATGCGTCCCTAACATTAACCACCTCTACTTCAAAAACAAGGTCTTTACCTGCAAGTGGGTGGTTCATATCAACTGTAACCTCTTGGTCGTTAAAATCAACCACTGTCATATTGATTATCTGACCGTCTGGGGTTTGGGCTTGTAGTGGCATTCCCTTTTGTAGCTCTATACCTTGGAAGTATTCCCTTGGAACTTTCTGTATAAGCTGTGGGTCTTTTTCGCCGTAGGCTTCAGCGGCAGGCACTTCAATTGTTTTCTTTTCCCCAACTTCCATACCTTCCATTCTACTTTCCAGACCGGGGATAATGTTGTTTGCCCCAAACAGCACAGTTAAAGGTTGTCCGTGTTGCTGACTGCTGTCTAAAACTTCCCCTGTTTCCTTGTCCTTTAAGGTGTAGTGAAATGTGACCACTTTGTTATTTGTTGCTTTCATAAAAAAACTCCTTTATGTTTATTTAGCACCTTTGTAAGGCACTATACTTCTTCCAAAAACTGTTGGATAGAAATACTTTCGGCTTTATCTATAGAAGAATAAATATATATCCCTTTGTCCTGTGTGTCCACCCTAAAAAGGATAACCTTTCTATATCCGTCCTCAAATGCGTCTTTTATAGACTGTTCCACAGGTCTGTCTACCACCTCCACCCCTACTGTATAGCCCTTTTCCCTTAATGCCCTTGCCAGTGTGTAAAGCTGGGATTTGTCAGATGAGGGGCTTACTAAAAAGAAATCCTTTTTACCCTCTGCTGTGGTTTTTCCGCTGTTTTTAACCCACTGCCACAGGTTGTAAATATCAAAGGCAAACCCGGTAGCAGGGGTATTACCGTTATACTTTGATATTAGGCTGTCGTATCTGCCCCCCTGTCCTATAGGCTTTGGGTATCCCTCACCAAAAACCTCAAAAACAATCCCTGTGTAGTAGGAAAACTCCTTAGGCTCCCCTAAATCAAACCTTACCTTTTCCTCAAGCTGGTAATCCTTTAGTATGGTGTATATTCTGTTAAGCTGTTCAAGTATACTAACTAAAGTGGGAAAATCTTGATACACATCTTGCAGGTCTTTTATTAGGGATATATCACCTTGTAGCTTTGGTATTGATACTATAAATTCCTTTAGCTTGGTAGGTATATCCCTTTTACTTACAAACCTCCTTAGTGAGAAAAACTCCCTCCCTTTTATACTTTCCATAAAGGTGTTGTATTCTTCATCTGACAGTTTAAGCTCCTCCTTTAGGAAGGAAAACAGCTTAGTGTTGTTTATATCTATCCAGAAATTATCCATACCAAGGTTGTTAACTGAGTTTACAGCTAAGGCTATAACCTCCCCATCTGCGTGTAGGCTGTCTGACCCTATAAGCTCTATCCCAGCTTGTATCCTTTCCCAAAGGTTGTCCCCTTTAGGGGGGGTATACCTGAATATTGTCCCTTTGTAGTAGTATCTTTTAGGTAATCTTTTCCTCTTTAGAGATGCGAAGTATCTACCTATCTGGGCTGTAAAGTCTGCCCTTAGGGTAAGTATATCACCACTGCTCCTGTCCACTAATTTAAATGTTTTTTCCCCTATATCTTCACCTAAGGCTTTACTGTGGACGGTGTAATACTCTAAGAAAGGTAGTCTAATCTCTTGATAACCCCATTTTTCAAAGGTGTCAGTTATACTGTTAACAATGGAGTTTATCTCCGCAGTTTCTTTTCTGTTAAAAACCTTTACACCAGCAGGTAGGTCTATCATCTTATACCACCGATTTACAGGGCGTCTAAAGCTGGGACAAACAGCTCCCCTAAAAAGTATGTGTTGTTAAGTTTATAAAGGATAGGTCTTACTGTATCGTAGTCCAGTATTGAGTAAGAGGCGTTATCACACCCAAAGCTCCAGAATTTATCAAGTGGTAGGTTTAAGCCTGCTACAAAGGACGCCCTAATAGGGACTGTGTGGGAAACGGCTACAATAGTTTCCCCGTTGTGTTTTTCAAGGGCTTTTTCCTGAAACCTTTTTACCCTTTCGTATACTTTATGTAAATCCTCACCATTTGGGAAGTTTACATTTTGGGGTTCGTATAACCACTGGCGGAACATCTCAGGGTATTCCTCTTTAACTTTTTCAACAAGCATTCCAGACCAGTCCCCGTGGTCTATCTCTATCAGGTCTTCATCTACATTTATAGGTAAACCTAACTCCTTTGATATATACTCTGCTGTCATATATGTCCTTTTAAGTGGGCTTGAGTATAACGCAGTAGGATTATACTTTTTTAGGGCTTTTGCCAAAAGTTGTGCCTGTTTATGCCCCCTTTCTGAAAGTTCAGGGTCTAACCTTCCCTGATACTTTCCTATTGGGTTCCACAAACTTTCTGCGTGTCTTACATATATAATCCTTACCGCCATTTCCACTCCTTTTTTAGATATTTTTAACAAATACCTGCTGGGCTTTTGCCACCCCTTTACCAAGTTCAATATTAAATCCAGATTTGTATAAAGCCATCTCTAAGCCGGCTATAAGCTGGGTTATATCGTTAAAATCAAAGTATCCCATATGTGCAAGTCTGAGTATCTTCCCTTTCAGGTGGTCTTGTCCACCTGCTACCCTAAAACCTAAATCTAACAGGGTTTTTCTAAGTTGGTTTCCATCTATCCCCTCTGGGGTGTAAACCCCTGTTGCAGAGTTTGATGGGCTTTTGGAAAGTAGTTGTAATCCAATTTCTTTAACAGCTTCCCTTGTGGCTTCAGCTAATATACTGTGCCTTTTTGCCAGCTGTGGTATACCTTCATCAAGCATCATACTTAGACTTTCATTTAAAGCTATTATAAGGCTTATCGCCGGGGTGTAGGCTGTCTGCCCTTCCCTTTGTTTCTTTGTTTCCTTTTCCACATCAAAGTAGTATTTAGGTATATTACTTTTTGGCAGTCTTCTTTCCGCTTTTTCACTGTAGTATAGGATAGATAACCCCGGTGGCAACATAAACGCCTTTTGTGAACCACTTACCAGAATATCTATCCCGTCTTTCTCAGGGTAGACCTCGTATACACCAACAGATGTTATACCGTCAACAACAAGTAAACAGTCATCAAGGGAAGATGCCACCTTTGATAAAAAGTTTATATCGTGGTATGTGGTTGTGGAGGTTTCAGACTGCTGGACAAGTATACCTTTAAGGTCTGGGTTTTCTTTGGCTATACTTTCAACCTTCTCCCTGTCGTAGGTCTCACCCCAAGGTATCTGGTAATCTATAACATTAAGTCCAAATGTTTTACCAAGGTCTCTCCATCTCTGTCCAAACTTACCGGCGTTTATTACTAATACCTTATCCCCTGTGCTGAAAAAGTTAAGTATTGAGGCTTCCATTCCCCCTGTCCCAGAGGAGGAAAAGAGTATTACATCTCTATCTGTTTGTAAAAGTTTTTGGAGTTTTTCCCTAACCTGAAAAAATATTTTTGTAAACTCAGGTGTCCTGTGGTGGATTATCTGCTGTCCCAGTGCTTTTATAACCTGCGGTGGAAGTGGAACAGGTCCCGGTGTAAACAGCCTTTCCTTTACAAGCATAAATCCTCCACTAAAAAGCTAAGTGTAGTTTTAATATTATACATATTATTTAAGGGTTTAGGGATATAGGTTTGGATATTCTGTTAAAAAGGTTGCTTTTTTATTTAACTTGCCATAGGATAAGGAAAAATCAGGGCATAAAAGGGTTATTAGCAGATGGGGAAGCAGATAAATATCACAGTTGACGGTGTTCAGATAACAGTCCCAGAGGGGACTACAGTCCTTGAGGCTATAAAAAAACTTAACAAGGTTGTTCCTACATTTTGCTACCACCCAAAGCTACCTGTTTTCGGTGGTTGCCGTATGTGTCTCGTTTACGAAAGTAGATGGAGAAGAAACATTATAGCCTGTGCCACTAAAGTTGAAGAGGGAATGGAGATACAAACAGACCACAAAACCACCGCAGAGGAAAGGAAGTTTATCCTTGAGATGCTTTTTACCAGACACCCCCTTGACTGTCCAATATGTGATAAAGCAGGGGAGTGTGATTTACAGAACTGGGGAACTTACTACGGCACACAGGTTAATATCACCCCTATAACCCCATTTGAAAAGATTAGACCTGAGGAAAACTGGGAAAGTGATTTTTTTGAGTATGTATCAAACAGATGTGTTCTCTGCCTCAGATGTGTAAGTGTATGCCACAATGTTGTCCAAGCTAAAACATTAAACCAGAAGGAAAGGGGCTTTGAGATAGTTATATCTCCAGATAAAAAGCCTATGGACAGTAAAAGTAGCTGTGAGGCTTGTGGTTTATGTGTAGATGTATGTCCAGTTGGAGCTATACTGTTTAAGCCCTTTAAGTATAAAACCCGCCCTTGGCTTTTAAAGGAAAGTGTTGTAAGCTGTGGGCTTTGTTTTATGCAGTGTCCAGTGGCAATAGACCACGATGGAAAAAGTATCTACAGAATAAGGTCTACAGCAGACTTACGGATTTGTGGGAATGTTTACCTTGGATACGATGTGCAGGACAGCAACAGGCTACAACAGGGTCTTGCAGATGGGAAACCTATCTCCCCTACAGAAGGTATAAAAACTATAGCAGAAAAGATAAACAGCCACAGACCTGAGGAAACAGCTGTAATCCTCTCCCCATACAGCTCAACAGAAACATTTAAAGGGATAAAAAAACTACTTACAAAAATTCCCCTTATAGCCACATCAACAATAACCCTTGATTATATGCCGACAGTGGCAGGCTTTAAGGAGGAAGCAGGGGAATACACCCCACCTACAGAGGAAGAGGTTTTAACAGCTGATAGTATTATCGTCGTAGGGGGAGATGTATCACAAACAAACCCTGTAATGCCATACCTATTCGGTGGCGTATACCACGAAGGTATAGAGTTAATAAAGGGGAAGAAAGTTTACTTTTTAGGGGAAAGCCTCAAACACCTTAAAAAACTAAACCCTGTATGGGAAAGGTTTGCCATAAAAGGCTTAAGGAAAAAGTTAAAGGAGATAATAAAGGAAACAAAGGGAAAAACAGTAGTTATCTACGATGTCCATTCCCATATTACAGAAAAGGCTTACAAAATAGGCAAAGCCCTTGGAAAATTCCACAAGGAAACAGGTGTAAAAGTCCTTTTAGCCCCCTCCCAGACAAATACAGTGGGGCTATACGAAACGGTGGACAACCTTACCTGTCTTACAGATGTTTTAAACAAAGTAAAAGAAGGGAAGATAAAAAATCTAATCATATTTGATGAGGATATTACCAGATACATAGAACCTGACCACCTTCGGGAAGTCCTTATGTCAGCCCAGTTTACAGCTGTAATAAGCCCATTTTCAGATGGACTTGCCCTATCCTCAAATGTAGCTGTAGGCTGTAGCCTCTGGTTTGAGGAGGAAAGAACCACAAAGGGCTTTTTAGGGGAAAGGAAAAACCCACCTACAATCCCAAGGGGCTTACCACAGGCAAGGATAGTGGAAACAATACTGTCAGCTGTAAAACCGCAGGAAGGGAACAGAAGCCAACCAAAACTGTGTTTATATACAGACAAGGGAATTTCCACAAGGGAAACATCAATATGGAACTTAAACCATATAACAGAAAGGTCTAACAACCTTAGGGAATACAGACAGAAAAGGGAGGGCGTTTAATGGATATAAAAATGGGTGTGGCAAAAGCTGGCATAAAACCCTCCGGTGATTACGATATACTCGTCCTAAGATTTAAGCCCTCTGTATACAGCCTTTACCTAACCCAAAACAGCCTACCTGCGGCACCTGTTGTATACGACAGACAGTTAAGGGAAAAGGTTGAAAAAATAAGCGGGATAGTGGTAAACAGCGGAAACGCAAACGCCGCCACCGGTGAAGATGGTCTAAAGGACGCAAAGGAGATGGCAGAACTTACAGAAAACTGTTTATCACTAAAGGAAAACTCTGTGTTTGTATTCTCAACAGGGGTAATAGGTGTAAGGCTACCGATGGACAAGGTAAGAAAGGGAATAAAGGAAGCCTGTAGCAACTTACAACCTTTAGACCTAAAACTGGCAAGTAGAAGCATATCCACCACAGACAGCTTTGAAAAGTATACATCTTTACAGTTTTCAATAGACGGAAAAAAGGGACAGGTAGTTGGAATATCAAAAGGGGCTGGAATGATACACCCATCAATGGCAACAATGCTTGCGTATATCTTTACAGATGTTCAGATAGATAAACCACTTTTAGACAAGGTGTCAAAGGAGGTTGTGGAAAAAACATTTAACTCTATAGATGTTGATGGGTGTGAAAGCACAAACGACAGCGTTCTTATAGTTGCCACAGGTGAAGGGGAGATAAAAATAACAGAGGAAAATATAGAGGAGTTTAAAGGGTATCTGTATAAAGTAGCCCTACAACTTGCAAAGATGATAGTTAAAGACGGTGAAGGGGCTACAAAACTTATACAGATAGATGTTTTTCAGGCAGAAAGCCCACAGGAAGCAAAGGAAGTAGGAGAGGCTATAGCCTTATCAAACCTGTTTAAAACAGCTATGTTTGGAAACGACCCAAACTGGGGTAGGATACTGTCAGCTGTAGGACAGCTACACAAAGATATAGATTTTTCAAAGGTCAAACTGTATATAGGGGATTTTCTCATATACGATGGGAAACCAACAAACTACGACAGGGAAAGGGCAGTGGAGTATCTAAAAAACAACAGTGAGGTGGTTGTAAAACTATACCTATCAAGGGGAGACGCCAGCTGGAGTTATTACACCTGCGACCTAACATATAAGTATGTAGAAATAAACGCAGAGTATACTACTTGATACTACTCCCTATACCTGTTTGTAATTGGCATTCTACGGTCTTTGCCGTAGTTTCTTTTGCTTACCTTTATACCAATTGGGGCTTGTCTCCTTTTATACTCGTTAATATCTATCATTCTTACAATTCTGTTTATATCCTTTTGTGATACATCTAAACCTTCTTCTACCTTTAGTCTGTATCCAATCTGGTTTACGGGAATATCCTCCTCAACATACATCTGTATTATCCTGTCAAGTATAGGGTATGGTAAAAGCTCATCTTCATCTTTCTGGTCAGGTCTAAGCTCTGCAGATGGGGGTTTTTTTATAACTCGCTGTGGTATTACTTCCCTTTTCCATATATGTTTGTTTATAAACTCAGCTAATTTGTAAACCTCTGTTTTGTAGACATCTTTTAAAACTGCAAATCCCCCTGCCATATCCCCGTAAAGGGTGGCGTATCCAACACTCATCTCAGATTTGTTTCCAGTTGTTAAAACCAGCCAACCAAATTTGTTGGACAGAGCCATAAGGATATTCCCCCTAATCCTTGCCTGTAGGTTTTCCTCTGTAATATCAGGCTTCAGCCCTTTAAAAATCGGGTTTAATGTATCTAAATAAAGCTGAAACAGGTTATCTATCGGCACTGTAATGGTTTCTATCCCTAAATTTTCCCCCAGCTTTAAAGCGTCCTGTGTACTTTCTTTAGAAGTGTATCTTGAGGGCATAAGGATACCTTTTACATTCTCCCTGCCAAGTGTGTCCACAGCTACAGCCCCAACAACAGAACTATCTATACCACCACTTAAGCCAACTACCACCTTACTAAAGCCGTTTTTCTGTATATAATCCCTTAGCCCTACACACAGGGCGTAGTAAATATCACTTTCCACAGATGGGTAATCTATATCCCCAACTTCCCTGTATATGTAATCCCTTTCCTTTAGCTTATACGGTATCTGTATAACCTGTATATCCCCTGTATCTTTAAAGGTTTCCCTTAAACTCCTTATACGGTTATCTTTTAAGCCTTTTCTAAATGTGTCCTCCACAGGAATATCCTGCACAAGTAGACCTTCTCCACCGTCTTTTCTACCTTCTATCCTATCTGTAATATGGGATACTAACCTCCCTGAAGGGGATACAAACATACTGCTACTGTCAAACACAAGCTCGTCCTGACCACCTACCATATTCACATAACCTATAAATATGTGGTGGTCTCTTGCCCTAACCTTTAACAGTTCAACCCTTTCCTTTAATTTACCTTTGTGGAATGGGGAGGCATTTACACTTATTAAAACCTCTGCCCCTTTAAGCACCTGTTTTGTTATTGGACTGTGTGGATACCATAAATCTTCACATATGGATAGCCCTACCTTACAACCGTCAATATCAAGGATTACCCCTTTATCCCCCCTTTTAAAATACCTTAATTCATCAAACACCCCATAGTTAGGCAGGTAATTTTTGTGGTAAACGGCAAGTATCTCCCCATCTTTAACCACCGCAAGGGCGTTATACAGGTCGTTATCCCTGTCCACAAAACCGACCAAGCTGATAATCCCTTTACTAATCTTTGCTATCTCTGATAGGGCTTTTAAGTTCCTTTCCACAAACGAAGGTTTAAGCAGTAAATCCTCAGGGGGATACCCGGTTATGGCAAGCTCAGGAAAGGCAACAATATCAGCCCCTTCTTTTTTAGCTTTATCTATATAGGAGATTATCTTTTTTGTATTACCTTCTATATCGCCGACAGTTGTGTTTATCTGGGCTAAAGCAACCCTTAAAACCTTCAAGATACCCTCCTTTAATATTCCTTATACTGTATTTTTATATCAAAGTATTTGAGTATATCTTCTGGATTTGTAAGATTTGCTCCTAATAGATCTTTTATACGCATTTCGTATACGTTTTTGATTTCTATTGTTAAGCGT
>JAADEV010000049.1 GCA_013153295.1 Aquificota bacterium
GGTCTGGACTGTTTACAGGTTTTGCCTATCTGGTTGGGGTGTTCTTCCCAGTTGTTCCGTTTTTCTTTGCGCCTACCTCTTATGTGGCACTACCGTTTTCCATACTGTTTGCAGGGCTTGTTTTAGCTACAGTGGGACTTGTAATAGCAGTTTTATCAGGTATCAGTATAAAGAAAAAGGTAATGGAAATGGTTATATCCGCCTTTACAGCGGCGGCAATAGCCTACGGCTTCGGTAGTCTAATGCAGTCTATCTTCGGAATACAGATAGAACCTTAGAGACCTCTATCCTAAAGAAAGTATGCCTTCCATTGAGAGGTGTTTGTCCAGTATTGTGGAGGGTAGACCTTTGTGGATTGTAGGGGCGTTTCCCCCTGTTATTACAACTTTGTGGGTGTATCCCCTATTTTCATTTATCCTTTTTACCATTCCTTCTATAAGTGATATATACCCAAAGTAAAGACCTGCCTGTATGCTTTCTGTTGTTGCCTTTCCCACAGGGCTGTCTGTAGGACTAAAGCTAACAGAGGGTAGCTTTGCAGTTTTTGAAAAAAGGCAGTTAATACTGGTCTCTATACCCGGGAATATAGCCCCACCTTCATACTCTCCCGCTGTATTTACCACATCAAAGGTTATAGCTGTCCCTAAATCTACAATTATAAGGGGTGGTTTGTATTTTTTTGATGCCCAGTAGGAGTTTACTAACCTGTCTATACCTACCTCGTCAGGCTTCCTGTATCTGTTTTTTATAGGAACAGGTATATCCTTACCTATCAGTAAGGTTTCTACACCGTATCTACTAAAAGCTGTTTTTATCTTTCCTTCTACAGAGGGGACTACAGAGGAGATAAGAACCTTATTAACTTGGTTAATTCCTTCTATTGAGAGTATCTGGTTTATATCTAAAAACCAGTCATCTGTGGTTTTGTTAATATCTGTTTTTAACTTGTAGCTGTGTAGCCTTTCTCCCCTTTTGAAACCAACCTCAACGGTTGTGTTCCCTATATCTACCCCTATAACCATTCTACTTTCTGTAGAAGTAATCTACTATAGCCCTGTATACACGCTTACTGAAGTTGTTTATAAACCATCTACTTTTTAGCTTTCTTGCATCGTATCTATTGGAGATATAAAGAACCTCTATAAGAACAGAAGGTATACCGGGGGTTTTTAAAACTGCAAAGTTTGCACTACCTACCTTTTTAACCTTTGTAATACCGCTTAATCTCCTGTGTAGGATACGGGCAAACTTTCTACCACCTGTTAAGGTTTTGTTTATGGCTATCTCTGCAAGTATCCTGTTAACCATTCTGTTTTTAGATGTAGCCTTTACAAACTTAAGGACTGTTTCGTTTTCCTTTTGTGCCACAAGCCTTGCCAGTTTTGATGTAGCCCCCCTAAAGCTAAGTGTGTATATATAAGTTCCTGACAGCCTTCTATCTGTGTGGGAGTTGCAGTGTATACTGATAAACAGGTCTGCGTTTTTTTGTATTGCAAAAACAGTTCTGTCATACAGGCTAACATACCTATCACTGTTCCTTGTAAGGTAAACCTTAAATCTGCCGTCCCTTTCAAGTATAGCCTTTAGCTTTCTGGCTATATACAGGTTCATATGCTTTTCAACTATTCCGTTCATTATAGCCCCTGTATCCTTACCACCGTGTCCCGGGTCTATTACGATTACTTTCTTTTCAAATCTCTGTTTTGTTTTTCCCTTTATGTAGGATTTTTTTGCCTTTTCTGTTTTAAAGAAATCTATAACTATTCTGTATGGCTTGGAAAGGGCAAAAACCCTGTAGCCTTTAACATTATCAGTGAGGTTAAAAATCAGGTTAGTCCTGTTTCCTTTGTAAAGGACATCAAGGCTGTCTATAAACTTTTTGTTTAAAGGTTTCTTAAGACCCCATACCTTACCTTTAAGTGTAAGTATAACAACCCCTGCCTCTTGGGAGGCTGTTTTACTAAAGTGGACAACCTTGTTAGGCTGTATAACAACCCTGTAAAAATCTTTATGTTCAAAATGCCTTACAGTTGTGGCGTGGACAAATGTGGTAATAGTAAGTAATACTAAAAAGACCTTCCTTAACATTCCCTTTCCCTTTGCTTTTAAATCTCCTTTTATTTTAAAATTTTCGGAGAGAAAAAATCCACACTTTAAGGGAGTGTTGGCGTGAGACTTGGGGTTAATATTGACCATATAGCCACTATAAGGGAGGCAAGGAAAACATACGAACCTGACCCTGTAAAAGGGGCTTTAATTGCACAGGACGCAGGGGCAGACCAGATTACATTCCACCTACGGGAGGACAGGAGACATATACAGGACAGTGATGTGGAAAAACTTAAATGTGTAGTAAGGATACCCCTCAATATGGAAATGGCACCTACAGAGGAGATGAAAGAGATAGCCCTTAGGATAAAACCTGACAGGATAACCCTTGTTCCGGAGAAAAGGCAGGAGATAACAACTGAAGGTGGGCTTGATGTGGTTGGAATGGAGGATTTTTTAAGGGATTATATATCCCAGTTAAAGGCAGGTGGTCTTAAGGTAGCCCTGTTTATAGACCCGGATTTTAGCCAGATAGATGCTTCTGTTAATGTGGGGGCTGATGCTGTGGAGATACACACAGGGGAGTATGCCAACGCCAAGGACGAAAGGGATAGGGAGTATCAGCTTGAAAGGGTTAGAAAAGCCAGCCAGTATGCAAAATCAAAGGGTATAAATGTTTTTGCAGGACACGGTTTAACATACACAAATGTAAAGCCTATAGCCTCTATAAAGGAGATAGAGGAACTTAATATAGGACACTCTATAATAGCAAACTCTGTATTTTTAGGGCTTGATGAAGCTGTAAGGCTTATGAAAAGGCTAATATCAGAAGCAAGAAATGACACTTTATAGGTAGGTGTTAAGCCTTTGGGTATTAGCTGGAAGGATATTACAGCCCTTTTAAAACAGCATAAAAAAAAGCTGATTATTGGGCATATCCTTGCTGTCCTTGCCACAGCTGTCAGTATACCTACACCACTTTTTTTACCACTTCTTGTAGATGAGGTTCTACTTGGTAAAGAGGGGATTTTTATACAAACCTACAGAAAGTTGTTTGGGGAGGGGACACCTTTAACATATGTCCTTACAGCCCTTGGTATAGTCCTTTTACTACGGTTTTTGTTTTTTGTTTTTAATGTGCTACAGGCTAAGGTATTCACAAGTATATCAAAGGATATTACCTTCCAAATAAGGAAGATGCTACTTGACCACCTTAAAAAGGTTTCTATGTCAGAGTTTGAAACTGTAGGTAGTGGGTCTATAGCCTCAAAGTTTATAACAGATATTAACACTATAGATGAGTTTTTAGGGAAAACCATAAGCAGGTTTTTAATATCTGTTCTTACGATTATCGGGGTTGGGATTGTTCTGATAATGATAAACTGGAAGTTAGGGCTTTTGATAGTCCTACTTAACCCTGTGGTTATTTACTTTACAACTGTTATAGGTAGAAGGATAGGGAAGTTAAAAGCCTTTGAAAACAGGGCGGTGGAAAAGTTTCAGGAGAAACTTACAGAGGTTTTAGACCTTTTCTGGCAGATAAGGGCATCTAACAAAGAAGACAGGTTTATAGGCTACTTAATAAACTCGGCAAAGGAAGTTAAAAGGACAGCCACAGAGTTTGGCTGGAAAAGTGAGGCGGCGGCAAGGTTGTCTATGCTTGTTTTCCTTACAGGATACGAGTTATTCCGTGCAGTAAGTATACTGTTTGTGGCTTACTCAGACCTGTCTATAGGTCTTATGCTTGCCATATTCAGCTACCTGTGGGTTATGATGACACCTGTGCAGGAACTACTTGGCATACAGTATGCCTTCCACTCTGCAGACGCTTCCCTTAAAAGGATTAACCAGATTTTCCAAATGAAAACAGAACCACAGTATCCCCATATACTAAACCCATTTAAAAATAGGGAGACCTGTTCTTTAACACTTAAAGATGTTTACTTTTCCTACGATGGAAAGGAGTATGTTATAAAGGGTGTAAGGATAAATGCAGAAAGGGGGCAGAAGATAGCAATAGTAGGGGCAAGTGGAAGTGGGAAAACCACATTAGCCCATATTATAGTTGGGTTTTTCCCTGTTGATAAAGGTGATGTGTTATACGACGGTATCACTGTTAAGGAGATAGGTCTTGATGTGGTAAGGGAGAATGTTTCCCTTGTTTTACAAAATCCACAGATATTTAATGATACTGTCAGATTTAACCTTACACTTGGTAGTGATATACCTGAAACAAAGATTTGGGAAGCGTTGGAGATAGCCCAGTTAAAGGAAACTGTGGAAAAACTACCACAGAAGTTAGACACTGTAATAGGTAAAAACGGTATAAAGCTGTCAGGTGGTCAAAGGCAAAGGCTGGCAATAGCCAGAATGATACTACAAAACCCAAAGATAGTGATACTTGATGAGGCTACCTCAGCCCTTGATGCCCATACAGAGTATAAGCTGTTCCAAGCCCTTGAGAAATACTTAAGGAACAAAACCACCATCATAATAGCCCACAGGTTAACGACCGTCTTAAAGGCTGATTATATCTATGTCCTTGATAAAGGGGAGGTTGTAGAGGAGGGAACACATCAGGAATTAATAAAAAGGGAAGGGCTTTACAACTCTTTTATAAAACAGTATTTCTGTAGCTAAGTTATTTATGCTGTCCGTCTATATGGAAATGTTCACAGGTAGCACACTCAGGGGAGTGTATCACAACCTCAACATCTTCACCGTAGAGGCATTTTAACATACCATTTTGGGTGGTAAGTAGGTTCTGTGGTGTGTCGTAGTAGTGTAGATACCTGTTAAGCCCTGCCACCTTATCCACAAACCTGCCTATAACCCCAATATCGTGGGAAACCATCACTATGGACATTCTTTTTTCTTCCTTTAGCTGTTTTAGGAAGGTATACAAACTTTCCTGTGCTACCACATCAACCCCTGTGGAAGGTTCATCAAGGAAAAGGATAACAGGTTCAGAGGCTAATGCCCTTGCAAGGGATACCCTTTGTTGCTGTCCCCCTGACAGTTTACTGTAGGGGTGGTTTGCGTATTCTTCCATTTTTACTTCTTTTAGGTATTTTAGGGCTATTTTTACCTTTTCCGCTTTAGGTAGTTTTTTCCTTATAAGCCCCAGTAAAACCACATCTAAAACTGAAAACGGGAAATCCTTTGGTATCTTCATCTTTTGTGGTAGGTATCCAACCTTACCTGTTTTTACCGCCTCCCTCGGTTCTGTTCCAAGGAGTAGTATTCTACCTGCTGTAGGCTTTAGCAACCCTAAACACAGTTTTATTAAGGTTGTTTTTCCTCCTCCGTTGGGACCAACTATAGCCACAAACTCCCCCCTCTTTACTTCAAGGTTTATATCCTCAAGGATAACCTTATCCCCTATCTGATACTTTAGGTTTTCTATTTTTAAGACTATCTCTGTATCTACCATTAGGAAACCTTTACAACTATCTTCCCGAAAAACTGGCGGGATAGTAGCTTTTGGTAAGCCTGTTTCACATCGTCTAAATCAAACACACTGTCTATAATCGGCTTTAATCTGTATGGGAAAAACTTAAGGTAATGGGCAACTTCACCTTTTGTTCCCATATATACACCGTGTATGGTTATATTCTTCCCGAAAATCTTACGGAGGTTTATCTGTGGGCTTCCACCTGTTGTAGCCCCAAAGGTTATAACCTTTCCTCCCCTTTTTGCACACTCTATAGAACCTGTAAGGGTTTCTTCCCCTATATGGTCAACCACTATATCACACAGCTTTCCGTCTGTAATCTGTTTTACAGCATCAACAAAATCCAAATTACGGTAGTTTATAACATAGTCAGCCCCTATCTCCTTTGCCTTTTCTACCTTCCAGTCGTCCCCTACGGTGGTTATTACTGTAGCCCCGTGCATCTTTGCTATCTGTATACCTGCCGTTCCTACCCCACTACCTCCACCGTGTATCAGAACTGTATCACCGGGTTTTATACCTCCCCTGCTTACGAGGGAGTGCCACATTGTTGTGTATGTAATCCCTATACAGGAAGCCTCCTCAAAGGAAAGTCCATCAGGTATTTTAAAAAGGTTTACCGCAGGGACTTTAACATACTCAGCGGACACACCGTTTGTTAAAACACCAAGTAGGTGGTATCTATCACACAGGTTATCCTGCCCTGCCCTACACCTTTCACAAACTCCACAGGATATACCGGGATACACTATAACCTTATCACCGGGTTTTATATGTTTAACCCCACAGCCTACCTTTTCCACCACACCTGAGGCATCTGAACCGAATATGTGTGGCAGTGGTATCTCCGCAGGATACTTTCCTTCCATTACCCATATATCAAGGTGGTTAAGGGAAAACGCTTTTACTTTTACAAGGACTTCGTTGTCATCTATCTGTGGGTCAGGTAGTATACCAACCTTTATATTTTCATAACTGCCAAGGGTGTTGTAATAAGCCGCTTTCATTCCCTACCTCCTTTAGTTTATCTGGTCTTTGTCTGGAACTTCCCCTTCCTGTTTTTCCTCCTGTCCACTCTCCCCGTTCTCTTTTTCAGCCCTTTTTATCACATCTGTAAGCATATCTGCTATAAACTCACCCCTTTGTATTATTGTGTGGTGTTGAAAAACTGTATCCCTTCCCTGTTTTGCTATCATCTCCCTTTCCTGTGGGGCTTCTTCCAGATAGTAGGCTATCTTACCTTCTATTTCCACACTGTCTATAGGGTGGTATGTTATCAGGTCTCTACCATCAACAAGTAGGGCTTTTGTTGTAAATCTTTCCTCAACCATTGTTAGTGTGTTAGCCCCTACAGATGCAAACACTGTGTATGCTAATCCAGTTGGGATAAAAGGTGGGTGGGACAGTATTGTTATCTTTGTTTTAGATAAAAAGTCTATTATTGCTTTGTTTTCTGTTATTTCAGGGTATACAACCACATTGTCCTTTGTCTCCCCTTCCACAGGACCAAGTATGTTTATCTCAAAATCTTCTATACTGTCTATTATATGCCATCTCCTCATATGCATTGCGTAAAGGACTACTTCTGTTAAATACTGGAAGAAGCCCACATCGTTTTCCTGTTGGAACTTTATCATTGCAGATTGGAACTGCTGGTTAAACTGGCTTAAAAGGTATCCTGAGGCAAATCTAACAGGCATATCAGGGTTTCTGTAAAGTAATCTGCCTAACTCTACAGCAAAGGCAAACAGGTTATCATCAAACCTCTCTTTCCACGATAACTCTACAATGTCAGGGTCTTTTACAGGTCCAACAAATGCAAGGTCAAACTCTTTTTTTGTGTTTGGTGGTGGAAAGTCTGAAGGGTTTATACCGGGGGACAGGAATGCTACATTTTTACCCATTGAACCAAGCCACTGTCCATGGTCTATATCTATTGTAAGGTATAGTATCTGGTTTGATTGTAGGGCAGGCTTTATCTTTGCGTAGTGTATCATCGGGTCGTCTAAAAACCACGATACGTGTATATTCCCAAGTATGTCAGGTAGTATTTTCTGCTGTCCATCTTTTTCTGCAAATATAAGCCCGTCCATATTAAAATCAAATGTGAAAAGTGGCTTAAACTCCATTATCTCATTTACAACTTGCTGTATGTTGTCCTGTTTTGGTTCAACAACTTTAACTTCAAAGTTTTTAGCTGATAATGTTTTAGAAAGCCCCTCCATCAGGCTGTCGTAAACCTTCCTTGGGTCAGGTGTCTTAACAAGCACAATCCTTGGCTTCATTTTTCCCTCCTTACTTTTCTATTCATCTTTTATTCTACTTCATTTTCCCCTGTTTTTTGTTTTTTATAAGGGAAGTAATGTTGGGAATGTGGAGAGGTTAATAAGGAGCATAGAGATGGATTAAAATTAAAAACTCCTGCTGAGGTTGCTTATGGTCAGTGTTAAAATTTTTATTGGTAGGTGTTCACCATCTATTGAACCGATACAAACACTTGACAGCGTTAAGAAGTATTGTATATTATATTTCTGGTGTTCCGGAGTAGCTCAGCAGGCAGAGCAGGCGGCTGTTAACCGCCGGGTCGGGGGTTCGAATCCCTCCTCCGGAGCCATTTACTTTAAAACCTTTCCTGTTTTTATATAAAAAATGTATAAATCTAATTCCCCTTGCGTTAATCCTAACTCTTTACATATCTTTTCCAGTGCCTCTTCACACTCCAGATAAACCTTTTTTGTTATCGTTTTCCTTGGTTTGACTAAACCCTTTTCAAATAAAAACCTTGATATATGCCTATCTATAATTGCCACATCTTCAAATCCTATATTCCTTAAAAAATGGCTTGCCTCTTTGTATCCATATCCGTAAATCTCCTTTACCAGCTTTTCCCTTGCTTCTTTTCCACTTTTTTCCTTTGCTATTTGTAAAAGAAAATCTTCTTTTTCCCTCAGTTTCACTATCCTTTCAGCCCTTTGGTAGGCAAACCTGTGTCCCATACCTTTTATTATCTGGTAAAGTTCATCTAAGGTGTATTTTTTAAACCCCTCTATCCCAATTTCTTTTTGTATCTTAATACCTAAGGTGGCTGAGGAGTTTGCTGTTAGTATGCAGAAACAGGCTTCAGAAAATATATCAGCTTGATACGGCTGTATATCAAGGAAAGGGTAAAAGCTAAAGGTGGTAAGGTTTTTCTCTTTAAGGTTTTTAAACTGGGAAATCCTTTCCTTTACATACTTTTCTACTTTTGGCTTTACATTTTCTATTTCTTCCTTTGCAGGTATCAACTTTCTTCCTTAGTTAGATTGTATCCGTTAAAGAAAACCCCTTCAGCATCAACAAATAGGTTATGTATTATTTTATTGTTAAAGTCTATACTTTTTTTATTAAAGATTATAATAAGGTTGTCTGCGTTTCCTATTGTTTCAAACTTT